>CAOOJO010000390.1 GCA_948496895.1 uncultured Acetatifactor sp.
CAAAAAGCCCGGAGCGGATTCTCCACCGGGCTTTGAACTCATCACATATCGACTGATGCTATTACTCGTTCACGACATCCTTTAATGCCTTGCCAGCCTTGAACTTAGGCGCCTTGGAGGCTGCGATCGGCATGGGCTCGCCGTTCTGGGGATTCCTGCCCTCTCTGGCTGCCCTCTCCACTACCTCGAAAGTCCCGAAGCCGACAAGCTGAACCTTCTCACCCTTCTTCAGTTCGTCAGCAACCACATCTGTGAAAGCCTTCAAAGCCTTTTCTGCGTCCTTTCTGGAAATTCCAGCCTGCTCGGCGATTGCTGCGGTCAATTCAGTTTTGTTCATATTGAACTCCTCCTATAATGAGTTTTCTTTGTTGGTGTACATTTCCAAGTTGTCCCTCCGAAACGTCTATACATATATATATCTGGTTTTCGTGGGTTTGTCAAGGCATTTTCCGCAAATATTCATAAAGTTCAGGCTCGTCCCCTCCCCGGTCTTCAGTCGGCGGAGGAGGACGGGGCGCTTTCGCTTGCCTTTGAGGACTCATCCGCTGACGCGGAGGAGCTGCTGTCCTGGGTGGAGCCGGAGGATTCCGTGGCATATGCCGCCAGATCCGCGAAGGAGAAGGAGATGTCCTTTTCCTCATTGTCCACCTGGATCGTATAGCTCCTGGTCTCATGGCCCGCCATCCGCAGGATGATGGTATGGGCGCCCTCCACCTTCCGGAAGCTGCAGGGTGCTATCCCTACGTAGCTGCCGTCCAGGTACACCTCCGCGCCCTCCGGCGCGTCCACATACACCTTATAATAGTCCGTAGTGGTGTCGGTGGGGAGCGTGGAGCTTTCGCTGTCAGAACTCTCCGGGGTCTCCCCCGCGTCCACCTGCTCCAGGGTCAGGTCAAAGGCCAGGGATTCCTGGGCCACCCGGATGTACTGGGTGATCGAGTGATAGCCCTCCGCCCGGGCGATCAGCTGGTGCAGGCCGTACTCCAGTGTCTGGGGCACGGAAGCGTCCACCGCTGTGCCGTCCACATACAGCTCCGCGTCCGCGGGGCTTATGGAGAACAGGACCGTGCCCGTCTGGGGCTCCGGAATCTCCAGGTCGGCGATGTCCAGCACGGTCTCCTGGTTGCGGTCTATCCGCGCGCTCTTGATGCCACCGCCGCCCTTGTGGGAAATGTTCACCTGGTATTCCCCCTCCGGCACCACCAACAGCATGTCCTCCGTGATACGCTGTATGATGGTCTGGCCCACCTCTATCCAGCCGCCCACGAACTTCTCGTCGCCCTCCAGCCGCAGATACCCATGCCCCTTCTCCACCCGCACGCTCAGGATCTGGTTGTCGATGCCCTGGAAGGTCAGCGTGTCCGCCGGGTTCAGGTCCATCAGCTCTATCTTCGCGCCCTCGGACAGGTACTGGGTGTTGGAGGTGAGCTTGTAGGTCTCCTGGCCGATGGCCACCTCTCCGCGGATCGGGTTCACCTCATAGCGCTCCACGTCCGCGTAGATCCAGCTATTCACCGACTGCTGCATTGTAGTCAGATGCTTTTTCGACTTCAGAAAGGTCACGTCCACGATGTCGCCCTTCTCTATCTGGCTGATGGAGACCGCGTCCCCGTACTTGTCGTAGAGCCTGGTGGTGCCGTCCATGGAAAGCGTATAGTTCCTGCCAAGCTCCAGGTTCAGCAGGGTCACCGTGCCCTCCTCGCCGTCCCTGTCCACCAGGACCGCCGTGTCCGCCGAGTCGAAGCTCTCCGGGCCGGGGACCACGAAGCCCGTGTCCACCCGCTCTTTCGATGCCGCCTCCGATCCGCCTTCGTCCAAAAAAGGATTCCTGGGCATCGCGCAGGCGGAAAGTGACAGCACTGTCATAAGAATCGCTGCCAGCCCCTTCCCCCTGCGCCCTGTTCTCATCCTGTCTCTCCTGTATCCCATCTTTCCTCCGTCTTTTTGTGTCCCTCTTCCCGCGGCCCCTCAGGCCCGGGGCTTCCCGGACGTGCTTTGACCGCTTGGAAGCTCTTTACACACTGAATATCTCATCCAGGAAACGCCGCTTCTCCCGCTCCTGCTCTATGACCCGCTCCAGCTTCTCCTGGTTCTTGCCGGGAATCCAGGCCTTGCCGGAGTTGTAGTAGAAGTTCACGATCTTCCAGAATTTCTCCGGGTAGGCCAGCCTGTAGTACAGGTCGATCCAGCTCCTGGCCGATATGGGGCGCTCCCTCTCATAGGCCGTCAACAGCTCCTCCCCCAGCGCCAGGGACCAGTTGCTCTTCTCCAGGAGCTTGCGCAGCAGCAGATAGAGATCCCGGACAGGGTCGTCGCGCAGGCATCTCTCGAAGTTCACCACGAACCACCCCTCCGGCCCCTGGAGGATATTGTGGTACTGATAGTCCCCGTGGCAGAAGGCTATCCTGTCCTCTTTCCGGGCAGGCGCTTTATCGTCCTCCCGGACTTCGAATGACCTGCTGTATTCCCGCCACTGCTCCGTTACGGCCAGAGCCTGGTCCAGGAAGGAATCGAAGGCCTTGCGCAGGCTGGTCTCGAACCAGGTCTTCTGGCCCTTCTGCTGAAGGTACTTGCGCACCCGCTTCAGCTCCTTATTGTGTTTATCATACTCCTTCTCCGGAGAAAAAGCCACTGGAAGATTCGGGGTGTCCGCAGGCAGCTCCATGCTCCCGTGGAGCCTGGCCAGGAGCCGCACGGCCTCCACGCACTCTCCCCTGTCATGGACGCCGCACTCCCTGCCCTCCTGCCAGGTCTTCAGCACGTATCCCGTACCGTCCGCGTCCTTTACCAGAAGCGACCCCTCCCTGTCAGGTATGATGCTCTCCACGCGCACCACTCCCGCGTCCGCTATCTGCCTAAGCAGTCTGTCCTGCAGTCCGATTCTGTCCTGGCTTCCCGAATACTCCCTGAAAATCAGACATCCCCGATTGGTGTCGCACAGAATCGCGCCCCGGCCCTTTCTGGTACGAAGCACCTCAATCTCATACTGCTCCAGCAACTCAACTGCCCTGTCGTTCACTGCCGTCCCCTCCTGATTGGTTTCTTAAGTCGCCCGCCACCTTGTGGTCAGTTTGGTTCATAACCTATCATATGAGAGGATTTCTGAAAGCAGAACATTACTTGCCCGTTTCCCTGCGATATTCTTCCGCCGCGGCCAGCAGGCTCTCCTTCGTGTTGCGCTCCGGTTCCTCCAGCACCAGCTCCAGCAGGCGCTGCAGGGCCTCCCCCAGCTCCTTTCCGGGCTTCCAGCCGGCGGCCAGCAGGTCGCTGCCCTTCACCGCAAGGGTCTTTAAGGAGACGCACTGGTTCTTCTCCAGGATTTCCTTATAGAGGCCCTGCCACCGTTCCAGCATGTCCAGCTTTTCCCGGCGTAAGCTTTCGCTCTGGGCGCAGATGTCCGCCCTTCTGATGGCGAAGATGGCGGGGAAGCACTCCTGGCCCATTCTGTGCATGGCCCTGCGGGCCAGCCGGAGGTCCATCTCTACGCC
>CAOOJO010000391.1 GCA_948496895.1 uncultured Acetatifactor sp.
TCTACCTTTCCTCCATGGCGGGCATCGACCAGGGGCTGTACGAGGCGGCCCAGAGAGACGGTGCCAACCGCTTCCAGAGGATCTGGCACATCACCCTGCCCGGCATCCGGCCCACCATCATCGTCCTGCTGATCATGAGCATCGGCGGCGCGCTGAACGTAGGCATGGAGCGGCAGATGCTCTTAAGCAACGCATTGGTGCAGGACCACACCATGGTGCTCTCCTGGTTCTCCTATACGCGAGGCATCAAGAGCAGCGATTACGGCCTTGGTACGGCGCTGGGCGTGTTCCAGTCGGCTGTGGGCGTGACGCTTCTGCTAATCGCCAATAAGATTGCCGGTCTGGTAGGCGAAGACAAGCTGGTATAAGGGGGTGGCGAGATGAAAAATTTACATAAAACCTGGTTCGATTATTTTCTGGTAGTTGTGTTTTTGATTCTTCTGGTGATTACCCTGTATCCGTTCCTGAACGTGCTGGCCATATCGCTGAACGACGCCACGGATACCATCAAGAACGTGAGCTTCATCTTTCCGCGGAAGTTCACGCTGACCAACTATAAGTACGTGTTCGAGGAGGGAGGCATCCTGAAGCCCCTGTTCATGTCCATCGCCAAGACCGTGATCGGCACGGCGGCGGGCGTGATCTGCACGGCCATGCTGGCCTACACCCTGAGCCGCAGGGACTTCGTGTTCCATAAGCTCTTCACGCTGCTGTTCGTCATCACCATGTACGTGGGCGGCGGCATGATTCCCGAGTACCTGCTGATCATGCGGACGCTGAAGCTGGGGAACAATTTCCTGGTGTACATCATCCCGGGCCTGATATGGGTCTACAATATGATACTTGTCCGTTCCTTTATAGACGGCCTGCCATCTGCCCTGCAGGAGGCCGCCCAGCTGGACGGCGCCAACGATTTCCAGATCTGGTACAAGGTGGTCATGCCCCTGTGCACGCCGGTCATCGCCACCATCGCCCTGTACTACGCGGTGGGCCAGTGGAACTCCTTCATGGATACCTACCTGTACGCAAAGGAGCTGCCCACCCTGCAGTATAAGCTGTACGAGATCATGTCCCAGGCCACCATGCAGCTGGATACCCATACCACCACCAACGCCACCCAGGCCGTGACCCCCATGGCCATCCGCATGGCCGTCACCGTGGTGGCTACGGTCCCCATCATCGTGGTGTACCCCTTCGTGCAGAAGTATTTCGTAGGCGGCATGACGCTGGGCGCGGTGAAGAACTGATTGTGCATAGAACTGATTGTGCATGAAACGGATCGCGCATAAACGTAAGAAAGCATTTCATCAATCATAATATATTAAGGAGGATTTCAAAATGAAGATGAAAAAGGTTTTGGCTCTGCTGACGGCGGGCGCCATGCTCACAGGCATGCTCACCGGCTGTGGCGGCGACAGCGGGTCGTCCGGAAGCTCCCAGGGGGGCGGGGACGCTCAGGAGGAGAGCACCGGCGGCGACGCGGCCGGCGGAGAGGAAGCCGGCGGCGATGAGGCGGCTGGCGGGGACGAGGCAGGCGGCTCCCAGGCGGAGGCCAGCAAGGATCCCATCACCTTCAAGTACTACAATGCCGACGGCAAGAACGGCAACTGGAGCGAGACCGCGGTAGGCGCGGCCATCACAGAGGCCACAGGCGTGACCCTGGAGATCAGCTATCCCGTGTCCAGCACCGGGGATCCCAGCGAGGACATTTCCCTGATGATCGCCGAGGACAATTATCCGGACATGATCTACTCCAAGGCATCCGTGACCAATCTGTATGAGGCAGGGGCCCTGATCGACATGACGGACCTGATCGAGCAGTACGGCCCCAACATCAAGAAGATGTACGGCGACGAGTTCGAGAAGCTGAAATGGGGCTCCGGGGACGACGGCATCTATCAGCTGTCCTACGCGGGCGTCAGGGGCCAGATCTTCGGCACCGGCGGAACCTGCCAGATTCAGTATGCTGTCCTGAAGGAGAATGACTACAAGTATCCCACCACCCTGGCGGAGTACGAGGCCATGATCAAGAGCTATCTGGAGGCCCATCCCAAGACGGAGGACGGGCTGGACATGATCGGCATCACCATGAGCGCTTCCGACTGGCACTGGATGATCACCCTGGGGAACCCTGCGGGCTTCATCGCGGACGCGCAGCCCGACAACGGCCAGTGGCTCATCGACGAGAACTACAACTGCACCTATAAGCATGCGAGCGATGACGAGAAGGAGTATTTCAGATGGGTCAGCCGCATGTATGACGAGGGCATCCTGGATCCCAACTTCGCCACCCAGACAGACGACGACTATATCGCCAAGCTGGCCAGCGGACGCGTGGTGGCCATCACCGATGCCAACTGGCATTACGCCCAGGCCCATGCTGCCCTGAAGGCGGAGAACAAGCTTGACAAGACCTACTGCGGCCTGCCCGTGACCATGAATGCCGATGACAAAGCGCCTACGCTGATGTACCAGGGCCTGCAGGTAGGATACGGCCTTGCCATCACAAAGAGCTGCGAGGATCCCGTGCGCGCCATCCAGTTCCTGGATTACCTGTGCTCCGACGAGGGCGCCGTGCTCTACAGATGGGGCATCGAGGGCGAGCATTATTTCCTGGACGAGAACGGAAAGCGCTACCGCACACCGGAGGAGATCGCCAAGGCCCAGTCCGATCCTGACTACAGCAAGACCACCGGAATCGGCAACTATGTAGGATTCCCGATCTACGGCGACGGCGTTCTGGACGACAGCGGCGACTACATGACCCCTACCAGCAGGGAGTCCGTCATCGCGGAGTACAATGAGGAAGAGAAGGCCGCCTGCGAGGCATGGGGCGTGGAGATGCTGATCGATATCTTCCCTCAGCCCGATGAGTTCGAGACCCCTCCTTATTCCCCGCTGTGGGCTTACGCCATTCCTCAGGAGCTGAGCAACAATGTGTCCATCCTGGACGAGATAGCGTTCCCCGGCCTGGTGAAATGCGTCACGGAGCCCGAGTCTTCCTTTGACGCCAACTGGGACGCCATGATAGCCGAGCTGGAGGCCAACGGCCTGGAGGAGACCAACCAGATGATGACCGAGTTCCTGGCCACCAAGGTAAACTAATAGAAGAGGATGCCCGTAGGCCGGGCATGGTACGGAAGGGACTGATATTGGACTGATATCGGTCCCTTTCTTTTATGGACAGACGGGCAGGAGGCATAGCCCGGCAGACAGGTATGGACAAAGGGGGCCCGGCAGGGTATGATTGTGGAAGAGAGGAGACTGGAAGCATGGATAGCATGAAAAACAGGAACACGCCATTCTGGGACGGCGCGCTGCCCATAGAGGAGCGCCTGGACTGGCTTATGGCCGAGAGGACCATTGAGGAGAAGCTTGCGTGCCTGGCATCAGGGATGAAGTCCATAGAGCGGCTGGGGATTCCAGCCATGTCCCTGGGCGGGGAGGCGGCCCACGGGGTGGAGGCCAGGAACGACCAG
>CAOOJO010000392.1 GCA_948496895.1 uncultured Acetatifactor sp.
AGTATAACAGGATTTGCGGTAGAATGATTGTCAGAAAGCCAAAGAAAGAAGTCATAGATTGCACACTTTAAAGAAGCGGTACAAGGCAGCGCATGGTACCGGATAGCAATGGCCGCTGCGCCGGGAAGGAGCCTCTCATGCAACCCTTTTATGAAGACAAACAGGACGAATTCCGCTGCACCCTCATCCAGGACATCACCTTTCCGGCCCATCTGCACAGCGCCGTAGAGCTGATCTACCTCCTGGAGGGCTCTTTGGAGGTCACCGTCCAGAACCAGACAAAGAGAATCCGGAAGGACGAGGCGGCCCTCATCTTTCCGGATATGGTGCACAGCTATCTCACCAGGGATGCCTGCCGGGGCATCCTGTGCATCTTTTCCCCGTCCTACGCCAGGGAATATTATCATCTGTTCCGCAAGCAGCAGCCGGAATGCCCTTTCCTGTCCTCCGGCACACGGAATCCCGATATCCCACTGGCGTTTGGCCGGATGCTGCGCTACAGGGAACCCTCCCCTGGCGTCAGCGCCGCCTGGCTGAACCTGATACTGGCCTTCCTTCTCTCCGAGGCAGCGCTTCTCCCCAGGGAGGGCCGGGACAGCGCGGACGTTGGCTATCG
This sequence comes from uncultured Acetatifactor sp., assembly GCA_948496895.1. GTDB lineage: Bacteria > Bacillota > Clostridia > Lachnospirales > Lachnospiraceae > Acetatifactor. Next base: position 617 of record CAOOJO010000392.1, read on the forward strand.
GCTCATCTCCTACGTGTCCCAGCATTTTCAGGAGCCCCTTACCCTGGACGGCCTCGCAAGCAAGCTGCACTTCAATAAATACTATATCTCCAGAGTCTTCAACGCCAGGCTCCACTGCGGCTTCTACGAGTATGTGAACCGCCTGCGGCTGGACTATGCCGCTAGGCAGCTTCGGACCACGGACCTGCGCATCACCGCCATCTGGCAGGACGCGGGCTTCGAGAGCCAGAAGACCTTCAACCGCAACTTCCAGGCCTGCTACCATATGACGCCCTCCCGGTACCGCAGGGCCCAGCCCCCTACCGGGGAGGTGTTCCCGCAATCATAGCCCACGGCCCGGCCTCAGTGCCCAAGCTGCCGGCCACCGATACCGCCTCCGGGCCCCTGCCGGAACCGCACCGTGATGGCGCAGATCTCGCTCCGGGTGCCCAGCCGCATGTCCGGGCCGAACACGCCCACGCCGGAGGTGACGATGTTGTGCATATCGCCCTTCTGCAGGTAGCCACAGATGTTCTCCCAGAACAGCCGGGCCGTCAGGTTCCCGGGGAAGGTCTGGCCGTCATGGGTGTGGCCGCACAGGTCCATGTCCACCCCGGCCTCCGCCAGCTCCGCAAGCTCCCTGGGCTGGTGGTCGATGACGATGATGGGCTTCGAGGAATCCATCCCCGCCACCACCTGCTCCGGGGTCTTGCGCACCCGGATGCCCCTGCCGGGCCTGCCGTAGTCCGGCCTGCCATAGAGGTAGATGGCGTCCTCGATTAGCACGCCCTCCTCCCGCAGCAGCCGGATGCCCGCCTCCTCCAGAAAGGCGTCCATCCTGGGGTCGCTGGCCTTCTCCCCGGCGCTGGCAAAGGTAAAGCCTGCCAGCACCTTTTCCTTGATGTCGTGATTGCCGTAGCAGGCGTAGACTCCGTACCGGCTCTCTATCCCCTTAAGGATCCGCGCCAGGGTCTGGGGATTCTCCAGGGCTTCGTACTCATTGTCGAAGATGTCCCCGGCTATGACTACAAGGTCGGCATCCTCTTCGTTGATCAGGCTGACCATCTGCTCCATGTGGCGGATTCCTATGCTGTATCCCAGGTGGAGGTCCGCCACCAGCACGATCTTCAGCTCCTCTATGCCCGGGGCCTCCTTGTCCACGTACAGTTCATATTCCGTCACCCTGATTCTGTCCGCGCTCACGATTCCCGCCAGGCTGCAGCCGCAGACACAGAGGATGCAGACCGCTCCGATGGCCATGTGGCCGCCCCGGGAGAACAGCCGCTCTATCCAGCGGGACTTCGCCGGAAGCCTCTGACAGAAGTTTCCCGAAAGCTTCTGCCGGGATTCCTCCCGAAGGAAAAGCCGCTTCAGCGCCAGCCGGATCGGATCCGCCGTGGCGATTGCCAGCAGGGCATAGAGCAGCACCCCCAGCCAGGTATTGCTGAGCTGCTTGAGCAGCCGCTTGGCGGGCGAGGGCTCCAGCAGGAACGCGGCCAGGATGCTGAAAGCCACGCACAGATAGAAGATGCCTATGGGGATGCGTATCCTTTTCCTTGCCAGGTAGGGCAGGCATCGCTCCAGCCAGGTCTGCAGCCGGTAGAACACATAGGCACACAGCAGCAGATAGAGCGGCGATAAGCAGACTGCTATCATACCATCCTCACCTCCTGGGCCTGTATCTGAGGCTGCATCCGTATCTGGGGCCGCATCTGTATCTGGCTCTGATAATCCGTGATGCCCTTTCCCTCATTGGGATGCCCCGAGGAGTATACCTGATCCGCGGCAAAGAGGCACAGCAGGAGGATTCCGGCGGCGATCAGCACCCGGGGCGGCACTCTGCGCAGCAGCCCGTCCAGGAAGGGGGCCAGCACGTACACGATCGCCATGCCGCCGATGCCGAAGACCAGCAGCCCCTCGGCGCAGATCCGGCCGTGGAGGTTCAGAAAATACCCCGTGTAGTCCCACCATCTGGTGCCGTCATGGACATATTCCAGGTACACGGAGGTGAAATACTCCACGCAGCCGCACAGGGCTATGGCCAGCACGAATTCCAGCACAGGCTTTCGCCGGAAGCGGTTCAGCAGCAGGAGCATCATGACGCTGCCCGTGCCGTAGATGGGGAGCCAGGGGCCGTGCAGCACGCCCCGGTTCACGAAAGTTCCGTCCGCGATCAGATGGAGCCCCACCTCCCAGAGCCATCCCACAAAGGACAGGGCGAAGAACATCAGAACCACGGACCAGACGGAATAGCATCTGAGATAGTTCAGGCTCACCACCCACTTGCGCTTGCGCTTCTCCGGTATGGGGTGCAGCCTGGTGGGATAGATTTTCCCCTCCAGGGCCTTTTTGTCGTACTCCAGAAGGAACCTGCGGCTGCGCTCCTCCTCCAGGGCCCGGGTCTCCTCTTTCTGCCCTATGGTCACGCCGAAGGTCTCCGCCAGGAAGCCCTGTATCCCCTTCAGGCGGGGGAGTTCCGTCTGCGCGCCGTATTCCCTTTCTATGTCCGCGTATTCGTTTTTCAGTGTATATTTGTCTGCGTGCGCGAACAGATACCTGTCGTCCATAAGCTCCGCGCCCTCCACCCGGTTTTGGATGCCCAGACGGCGCAGGCCCGCGTAGTACTCTGCCATCACGGCCATTTTGTAGGGAGCGCCGAAGAGGATATTGGCAGCGCCCAGGGTGAGGATGCCCAGCAGGTCCCACCCCAGGAAGGACAGCTCCAGCACGAAGCATTCCCATTTATGGCCCTTCATGAGCCTTCTGGACAGGGTAATCGCCTCCAGGGTCTTCATGGAGGGGTTCTCCGCCAGCAGGTAGGGCACCAGGTGGTAGGAGTAGGACTTGATGACGCCGCCGATCACCGTCAGGCC
>CAOOJO010000393.1 GCA_948496895.1 uncultured Acetatifactor sp.
GCGCCTTTGTCTTCCCCTCCGGGAAGCATGTATATACTTTCACTTTCTCAGTCCCCCTTTATGCCCAGTCCATATGCAATCTCCCTGTTCCCATACAGGTTCGCCGCGTTTCCGGTGACTTTTAGCCGGACTTCATTTTCCCCGGCATCCATATACTGCCCTGTCTCAAAACGGTGCTTTCCCCAGAAGCTGACCCCCGCGAACCTGCCGTTGCACCAGCACTCCACCATCTCCGTACCGCTCACTTCAAAGCCCTCCGGAATGTCCTCCCCGGAGCAGACGAATTTCATCAGGTACTCCCTCTCGTTCTCGCCCTGGTTCACAAGGACGAACCGCTCCGTCCAATCCGGGTACTCTTTCCGAAACCACTCTGCCTTGCGGGTCTCAATGGGAATCTCCGAATCTTCCCCATCCGCACCCATACCCGGCCTGTCATGGCAGCCTGTGGAAAGGTGTCCGCCCGGGAATGCTCCCGCATTTATCTCTTCGGCTGTGCCTCCTGTGTCCGTCTCTCCCGCGGCTCCTCCTGCATCCGCCGCTCTCGCGACATCTACCACAAGCACGGTCTCCCTGGGTCTTAAATACAGCGGGAATTCTTCTCCCGCTCCCTCCACACAGTAAACAGCGCCTTTCCAGATGTCAATGAACAGCGGATTCCTCCAATCTGCAATCCTGACTGTCCGCTGAATCGCATCCTCTCCCTCATTGCTAAAGAGAACCATCTCTGCTCCCGCTTTGCAGAGGCTCACTTTCCGCAGGTTCCTACAAGGCTCAGAAAGCACAATTTTCCTGCCCGTAAAGACCGTCAGATTGTCATCTTCTGTAAGCGTTCCCCGCAAATCCACAGAGTCAGCCTCTCTCTCAGGCATCCCCTGCATGGCTGTCTGAATGTCCTCTCCCACAGCCTCCACTGTCAACAGCAGTTCCCCCAGTCTGTCGGCAAAGCGGCGGCGGTACGCCTCCCCCAGAAAATTCAGCACTCTGTAAAACTGATGCCCATTGACCTGCACCGCGCCGTCCCTGACGGATGCCTTTTCCAGCAGAGCGGTAGGGAGATAGCAAAATTCAATCTGGTTCTCATACAGGCAGGCCACCTCCCTGTAAGGCACTCTGTTGTCATCGCAGAGCACCGCCAACCGGGCTCCGTTTTCGGAATCCGTCATCAGCCATGACAGCCGCTTCATATAATCGGAGAACATTTTATAGTGCCGCCACCATATATTATTTGGCCCCACATCCGGCGGCCGCTCTCCTTTCCTGGCTCCCTCCACGCTGTAGTAGAACGCATGGGGGACAAAGAGATTCACTCCCCTGATTCCCAGCCAGTCGATATACCATTTCATGTCTCCCGCCGTCATGTACCAGGGAATTCCGCTCCGATAGCAGACGCCGAAGCACTCATTGGCGTTCCTGCGCCGTCCCAGAAGCCTGGCAATATCCGCCGACAGCTTCGCCTGCACCGAATCCGCTTCCAGAAGCCCCCCTGTCTCCGGCGCTACCCGGCGCATGATTAAATCCTGTCCCGGAATGTGAAAGTAAAGCTCCTCCTCTATATCATCGCTCTCCGCCGGATGCCCCATCAGGGCAATCCCATGGCTCCCGCACCACTCAGACAGCCTCCCATAGAAGACCTCCCGCAGCCTCTTCTTAATCAGTTTGCGGTACAGGGAAACCGTGGAACTCTCCGTTCCCTCCGCCCCGCCGTCTGCTTCTTCCCTCTTGACGGCAACGTTCCCCCTGGGAGCCATCCCTGCACCCTCGAACAGAGCCGCAAGCTCCTCCACCCGACCCCCGGCGTCCTCAATCTCTTTCTCCAACCCGGGCGTCCACTCCCTGCACCATGCGCCGCCCCGTCCCAGTGCGCAGGGCTCGTCCGTGAAAAAGGCTATTATCGTCCTGCCGAAATATTCCCGCAAATGCTCATAATAAGCCTCATGGGTCAGGCGGATAAATTCATCCACTGCCTCTGGATTCAGGATATCCGCCGCTTTCGGCGCATCCGCCTCCCCATCATCCTCCCCGAAATGGATGCCCCGGATGGTTCCCCCCGTAAAACCGTATGCCAAAGCCCTGCCGTCCAGGAGCCTGCGCACAAGCTGCGCCTTTCCATGGCGGCCATGAAAGATTTCGCCCTCCCTGACTCCCCTTGTCTCAGACTCTTCCGCCAGGAACAGACCCTTAGCGGCATATTCCGGGTTAGCCTCAACTACCTTTCCGTGGGCGGAACCGGAGGGATACATGCCCTCATCATACAGCACCACTTTCATATCCAGAGCGTCCGCCGTCTCCACGATGAACCGGACGGCGGCAAAATAGGATTCGGACAGATACGGCATGTCTTTCGGAATGCCGATTCGGGGATGGAGCACAAAGCCGCCCACTCCTTTGTCCACATAATCCGCCAGCTGGCTTCTCACTTTCGCCTCATCGAACCCATCGTTAAAGAACCAGAACGGAATCGGGGAAAATTCCTCTCCCGGCTGTAATATTTCCTTTACCAAATGATACATGCCCTCGTCTTTCTCCTTTCACTCCTCTAACTCATGCCTCCAAAAGAGCTGCCTGTACCGGAAATAACTCCCGAAGAGTTATCTCTGAGCGGTTCCTGAAATCTGCCATACCACGCCCGGCTCACAAGCGAAGCGGCCTTTCCGCATTACTACAAGCACCTGATGCGTTCCAATGTAATGTTTTCGCAATACTGCAGAGAAATGTTCTGGCGGCGGCTCTTACGGCTGCTGCCAATGGTTACGTCCCGCAGGGTAATATTGCGCAGCTCATGGCCCGGCTCGTCAAACCCCGCCAGCTCCAGAGCCTCGCATTCCACCCACTCAGACTCATGGCCGAAATATTCCCCCAGAATCCGCACCCGCTCAAACAGGCAGTCCTCAAACACCGGAGGATGCGGAGCGGCCACGCCATCGTCATTGTACCCTACGGAATGGAACAGCACCCTGGCGGCCACGCAGTCCCGCACACGCACATCCCGCACATAGCCGCCCCGCTTCCTTGTCCCCTTGATTTCAATGCCGCACATGGACTTCCCCATGTCGCAGTCCCAGATATCCACATCACTGACCCCGCCGGACATCTCGCTGCCGATGGTGATTCCATGGCCGAAAGCGCATCTGCAGTCAAATATCCAGATATGCTCCGTGGGCCTGCCCACCACGTTCCCCTCCGGGTTCTTGCCCGACTTCACCGCAACAGAGTCATCCCCTGTGTAAAACATGCAGTTAAAGATGGAACAGTTGGTGGAGGAATCCGGGTCCCACCCGTCCCCGTTCCACACGTCCGTGGAATAAAAGGTGCACCCCTGCGTCACCACATTGTCCGAATAAATCATATGGACATTCCAACAGGCCCCGTCCCGCAGCGTCACGCCGGATAATACCACATTCTGGCAGTTGCTGATGTTAATCAGCTTAGGGCGCACCCTGCCGGGAACGGTGTCA
>CAOOJO010000394.1 GCA_948496895.1 uncultured Acetatifactor sp.
CTCTCCATCGCCTTCACGGCCATCGTCATGGTGACCGGAGGCATCAAGAACGGCGAGGGCAATATGGCGCTGGTCATCCTGGTGCTGGGCCTTATCTTCGTGGTGAACGCAGGCTACGGCGGCGGCTTCTCCAATGTTCCTACCTTACTGTCCGACCACTACGGCATGGGCAATATCAGCGCCATCCACGGCCTGACCCTTTCCGCCTGGGCCATCGCGGGCCTCACGGGCAACCAGATGGCCAACTGGATTGTAGACCATACCGGAGAGTTCTTCGACCTCCATGGAGTTCAGGTCAATCCCGTGGGATACCAGAACGTGCTGTATGTCACTGTCGTGCTGTATATCGTGGCGCTGCTGATCAGCCTCTTCATGGTGCGGGCGCCCAAGGAGGGCAAGAAGTAATTTCAACGCTTTATAGAAAAACGGGATTGCTGGTTTTATCCGGCATCCCGTTTTTTATGCGTTATTTGGTTATCCGCTTCTTGTTCCTTGCTTTTCCGTCAATCCTCTTTCAGGTGAATTTCCACCACCGTGTCCTTCTCATCCGGCAGGGGATAGCAGTCCGAAGCATAGGGATCGAAGAAGAAAAAGGCGTTCTGGCCAAATTCCTTCAGATTCCAGTAGTCGGCCAGCTTTATCTCCGAATTGTCGGCAAGCAGCCGCAGCTTCTCTATCTTCCCGGCCATGTTCTCCAGGCAGATGGCGCCTGCCTGCTCCTCCATCACATGGGCGTAGAGGATATTTCCTCTGCGTGTATAGCGGCCCCACTCGGGCTTAGGGCATTCCGCGTAGCCGCATCCGTAGATGCTCCTGCCGTTCTTCTTCATCCAGACACCGACCTCCCGCAGGACGGCCACGGACTCCTCCGGAATCTCTCCCCTGGCGTTGGGGCCGACGTTCAGCAGCAGGTTCCCGCCCTTGCTGACGCATTCCACCAGCATATGGATGACCATCTTCGCGGATTTGTAGTGATGGTCGTGGGCGGCATAGCCCCAGTGGTTGTTCAGGGTGATGCAGGATTCCCAGGGGATGGGATTGCCCGCTTCGTCCCGGATGCCCGCAGGGGGAATCATCTGCTCCGGCGAAGCGAAGTCCCCGGAATAGGGCGTGGGATCCAGAGTGCGGATGGAGCCCGCGTTCTCCCCGCTCCCCTCAAGGCGGTTGTCGATAATCACGTCAGGCTGGATGGAGCGCACCATCTCAATCAGCTCCCTGGCTTTCCAGGTATCGCACTTCATATTCCCGTAGGAGAAGTCGAACCACATGATGTCCAGCTTCCCGTAATCCGTCAGAAGCTCTCTGATCTGGCCGAACATGTACTCCAGGTAATTGTCGAAATTCCGGTTCTCGTTGGAGCATTCCGGCCTGTTCCTCATTGGATGGTGCATGTCCCCGTAATGGGGGAAATCTGGATGCCGCCAGTCGATGACGGAGTAGTACAGTCCCACCTTGAGCCCCTCCGCCCGGAAGGCGTCCAGGAACTCCCGCACCAGATCCCTCCCACAGGGGGCGTCGGTGGACTTGAACTCCGTCAGCTTGGAGTCGAACAGGCAGAAGCCGTCGTGATGTTTGGCCGTCAGCACCGCGTATTTCATGCCCGCTTCCCTGGCAAGCCTGGCCCATTCCCTCGGATTGTAATTCTCCGTGGTGAACTCGTCCTTGAAGGGCTCGTACTCCTCCCTGGTGAGCTGCTCTGTGCTGCGCAGCCATTCCCCTCTGGCCGGGATGGCGTACAGCCCCCAGTGGATGAACATGCCGAACCGGGCCTCCCGGTACCACTCCGTCCTCCTGGTCCTCTCTTCCACAACCTTGTTCATTTTCTTGCCTATCTGCGCGTTGCGGCGCGCGTCCGTACACCAGAATTCTCTGTTGTATGGAATCCACAGGTCGAATACGCTTTTTTATCCGACCTGGATACTTTGCACTCGTCAACAGGCCCGCCAAAGTTTCAGCCGCGGACCATGTCCAAAAGCTTCCGCACCATGTCGCCGGTTCCCACATTGTAACCCGCCACGCCGTAGACTCCAGCCATGGACGGATTGATGATGACCACCAGGGGGAGCTTGCCGGGTTCAAGATATATCCTCCTGGCCAGCGTCTCCATGTCGGGTCCAAACTCATCATAGAGAAGCTCTACCTCAGGCAGGGCCGCAAGGACTCTCCCACAGGCCGGATTCTCCCTGATTCGGGGCCTGGCGGCCACGAAGTACAGCCCTGCCCCTATCTGGGCATACGCTTCCCTTCGCTCATAAATCTCATTCAGGATATGCTCTGTGGGCTCCTCGTCCTCCCCGAGCCAGATGAACAGGCCGCTCCTCTCCTTCACCAGGTGGGAAATCGGACAGCTCGTCCCATCCTCCCTCCGCAGGGAGAAATCCATGATATCATAGTCTGTCAGCAAATCGGAGGAATCCGCCGCTGCCAGCTCCAGGCTTATCTCCTTCTCTTCCCCCTCTCCGAGGCTGAAATACATCTCTTTTGCCAATATATTGCCATTGGGAAGACGGTTCGCCGTCAATACGCGGTACTTCCCCGGAAAGGCCGGAATCGATTCTGTAATCCCGTCCGAATCCTGAAAGCCCAGCCACAGCGGCCTGTAACCATCCTCCTCGAAACGGGCCAGAGACCAGTTTCCGAAGTAGTTCCACTCAGTCTCCTCCGGTCTGCGGATGCGAATCCGGCAGGTCCTTTCATGCTGCTCCAGCGGGACGAACCTTCCGGACACCCATACCTCCGGTACGCCCTCCATCGGATCCAGCCGGGCCGGTATCCCCAATGTCCGCAGTATCTGTACGCAGACCACCTCCCGGGTACGCCTGCTCCCGTAGCCGCTCTCCAGCGCTCCTTCCGCGGAGGTGACGAGGCTTCCGTACTCCACCCCCTTGTCCTCCCGGATCCTTTCCTTTGCCAGCTTCCATGCCTCCACCGGGTTCCTACGGATCTCTTCCGCCAGATTCCTTCCCAGACGCGCGCTCTCCCGTTCCAGCCAGCCAAGGATGAAACAACGGAACGGACGAATCATTTCGTTCCATACCCGGGGACACAGGATGTAGGGCACCAGAACGCAGTCCTGATAAACTCCTTCCCACTCTGCCGCTCCCCGGCAGCTCTCCTCCAGTATCCCGGCCGTGATGTCCCGGTAATCCTTTTCCCGCAGGCTCTCCAGCGCCGCCAGCTTCCAGCGCTCCGGATAAGCCCCTTCCACGGGGTTTGACAGGAACGCGGCAATCTCCTTCTGGTTCCGGCAGGCCTTTCTCATGATGGCCACCCATCTGTCCCGGGCTTCCGCCTCCAGCCCGGCTGTGGTCTCCCTGGCCAGGGCTTCGTCAAAGAAACGGCTCTCCTTCTCCCGGCGCAGACGGTTCATCTCCTCCAGCCGCTTCCTGCCCCTGCTTTTTTCCTCATTGGACAGAGGCACGGCGTTTTTGGGGAAATCCTTC
>CAOOJO010000395.1 GCA_948496895.1 uncultured Acetatifactor sp.
GTTTTCATCCGCACCAAAGAGATATGCCTTGCGTCCTCTTTGCAGGCACAGAAAATCTTTGCACACTTATTTCTGCAGCAGATGCACCGCAAACCCGCCAATCTCCTCTTTCAGATAGATGGCGTTGATTTTGCCGTCAGGGCGCAGGATGGGCTCATGGAACTCTGCACCCAGCACGGTGGTCATATAGTTGATGGCCCGCTCGATGTAGTTGGTGCGGATGGCGATATGGCCGTGGGTGCCTCTGCCGGGGGTATTGAGCACCTCCGCAATCGTGCCCGCGAAGCTGCCGCCGCTGCCCACCTTCACAGGCAGGCCGAAGAGGAATGCCAGGCGGTTCACCGTCTTGTCGGCCTCCTCCTTGCTCTCCGAGTTGATACCGATATGCACCAGCTCGAAGCCCAGCATGGTCTGTACCGCCTCCCTTGTGAGCTGTTCAATCTTGTCCCACTCTCCTGCGTTAATCAAGTCGCCAGGCACCATCCAGGAACCGCCGCAGGCGATGATTTTGTTGAAATCCAGGTAGGAGGTCAGGTTCTTAGCGTTAATGCCGCCGGTGGGCATGAACTTCATGTTCACATAGGGCGCTGCCATGGCCTTAATCTTGGCCAGGCCGCCGGACTGCTCGGCCGGGAAGAACTTCACCACGTCCAGGCCCAGCTCGATGGCCTGCTCGATGTCGGAGGGGCTGGAGGTGCCGGGGGTGATGGGCACGCCCTTCTCGATACAGTACTTCACCGTCCTGGGATTCAGTCCCGGGCTGACGATGAACTTCGCGCCTGCCGCCACCGCCGCGTCCACCTGCTCCGCGTTCAGCACTGTCCCCGCTCCCACGCACATGTCCGGGAAATGTGAAGTCATGATCCCTATGGCCTCCGCAGCCGCGTCCGTGCGGAAAGTGACCTCTGCGCAGGGGAGGCCTCCCGCGCACAGGGCCTTTGCCAGGGGCAGCGCGTCCTCCGCCCTGTCAATCTTGACGACCGGAACGATACCGATTTTGCTGATTTGCTCTAATACTGCGTTCATTTTCCCTCTTTTCCGCATGTCTCGCATGCTAATTTGATATGATTTATTTCCAAACACTTTCCGCTTCTCATGCAGGGTACATCCGTCCCTCCCCATTCCGCTGCGGGAAACTGCCCTGCCCCTGTCCGCAGGCTCCCGGCAGCCCGCACATGCCGGGGCTTTTCTGTTTTTACACAGAGCCGCTTAGGGACGGCAACGGCGTTGCCCCTGCCACGCACAGTGCGCCAAAGCCCGGGAATCTCCCTTCCCTGGGCCTTGGCGTAACGCGCCTCGATTGGATTTCATTTATGCCAGGACTTCCTTCACTGCCTCCGCGATTTTCCCGCACTTGCAGTTCTCAAAGAAGTACTCCTGGAACTTCGCGCCGGATAGGGCTCCCTTCACCAGCTCCCTGTCCAGGTTCTTTAAGATGGTCACCATGTCCGTGTGGGTCACTTCCTTGACCTTGTCCAGGATCTTCTTGTTGCGCTGCTCGGGCTCCACCCTCTCAGGGGGATATCCGCCGCCACCGGGCGCACAGAACAGCTTCTCAAAGATATACTGGAGGTTCAGCTCACCGCCCCAGCCGAAGTTCTCGGCGAAAGGCAGGGCCACGCAGTTGCCGTCGTTCACCTGGGAGAACAGATAGGCATCCAGCGGGGACTCGATGTGGCCGCAGAGCACCTTGGGGAAGGAGTTGCAGGCCAGCATGGCGCCCTCTCCGGTGCCGCAGCCTGTAATGACATAATCAGCCGCCCCGGAATTCAGCAGCACCGCCGCCAGGATACCGTTCTGGACATAGGTCAGGGAATTGGGATCCTCCGCGCCGCACATGCCGTAATTGTACACCTCATGCCCCATGGGCTCCACCACCTTCTTCAAAGTGGTGCAGATAAGCTCGTTCTTACCCGCCTGGCTGTTTTCATTAATCAATGCAATCTTCATAGAACCCTCCTTCACGTAACTATTAGCAACTTGGTGCAAAACAAAGCGAAAAAGTCGCGCTTGAAGAATGCCCGCACTTTGGGCATTCTTCTGTGTGAGATTGGCTTGCAAAGCGAACTTGTTCGCTTGCAGGCCTAGAAGTTCTTAGGTCGCGTCCTTTGCGGCCTTAGAACTTCTTCTCACACTTTACTCTGGCTGCTTGCCGATGTAGGCCAGGATGCCGCCGTCCACGTACAGGATGTGGCCGTTCACCGCATTGGAGGCCTCGGATGCCAGGAACACGGCAGGGCCGGTGAGCTCCTCGGGCTTCAGCCACCTGTTGGCAGGGGTCTTGGCACAGATGAACTGGTCGAAAGGATGCCTGCTGCCGTCCGGCTGCACTTCCCGTAGCGGCGCGGTCTGGGGGGTCTCGATATAGCCCGGTCCGAGGCCGTTGCACTGGATGTTGTACTGGCCGTACTCGGAGCAGATGTTCTTAGTCAGCATCTTAAGTCCCCCCTTGGCGGAAGCGTAAGCCGCTACGGTCTCCCGGCCAAGCTCGGACATCATGGAGCAGATGTTGATGATCTTGCCGTGGCCCTTCTTAATCATGGACGGAATGACGGCCTTGGATACGATGAAGGGGCCGTTCAAGTCGATGTCGATGACCTGCCTGAACTGGGCCGCCGTCATCTCGGTCATGGGAATCCTCTTGATGATGCCCGCGTTGTTCACCAGGATGTCGATGACGCCTACCTCCGCCTCGATTTTTGCCACCAGGGCGTTTACCGCGTCCTCATCGGTGACGTCGCAGACATAGCCATGGGCCTTGATGCCCTTCTCCTCATAGGCCGCCAGCCCCTTGTCCACCAGCTCCTGATTGATGTCGTTGAAGCAGATGGTGGCCCCGCACTCCGCGTAGGCGGACGCGATCGCGAAACCGATGCCGTAGGACGCGCCCGTTACCAATGCTACCTTTCCTTCCAGTGAGAAATTCGTGAATTCGGACATTTTTTGTTTCTCCTCTCCTCTGATTATACCCTTTTTTTCAGCAGTTTTCCATATAAATTTTGTTTTCCGAAATTTTTAATTATAATTTCCCGGTGTTTTTACCGAAATGATTCCCGCGCAATGGCCATGGCTGCATATCCTACATCAAATCCTTCATGGCGATGCCGTCCATGTCATCGAAATCCTGGTTCTCTCCCACCATGCCCCAGATGAAGGTGTAGGCCCTGGAGCCGCACCCTGCATGGATGGACCAGCTGGGGGAGATGACGGCCTCCTCGTTGCGCATGACGATGTGGCGGGTCTCCTGGGGTTCGCCCATGTAGTGCATTACGAAAGCGTCCTGGGGCATCTCGAAATACAGGTATACCTCCATGCGCCTGTCGTGGGTATGGCAGGGCATAGTGTTCCAGACGCTGCCGGGCGCCAGCTTCGTCATGCCCATCTCCAGCTGGCAGCTCTCCACCTGGCCGGGCAGGATGTACTTGC
>CAOOJO010000396.1 GCA_948496895.1 uncultured Acetatifactor sp.
TTCCCGGTGGACAGATCCACGTCCTTCACCTTGTACACCGTGGACACCACCACCTTGCCGTCCAGGAGGACTACATGGCCGTCTACATCCGAGGTGATGGAGAGCTTATCATCGGAAAGGGTGATGTTCTTGCCGAACTTCAGGGTCTCCTTCTTCACGTCCCTGGGCTTGATCAGGCTGCCATACACATCATGCCCGGCCGTTCCCTGGCGCTCCGGGACGATTCTCGCCAGCACGTCCCCCTTGCCGCACTGGTTGATGGTGGTCAGATTATAGTAATCCACCCGGCCGTCCTCCAGATGGGCGGGGCGCTTGCCTCTGTCCGTGTTGAAGCTGTACTCTATCCGCGCGTCCTCTCCCTGATCCGGCTTATCGCCCCTGGCCACCAGGATGTCCGTACAGTACATGCCCTCGGAGCCAAAGTGCTCTTTCAGCATCTCCTGCTTTATCCCATAGGTAATCTTCTGCTGCCTGACCTCCCCAAGAAATCGCTCCATAGTCAGCCGCTTGCCGCCCTCCGAAGGGGGGATGAAGCGCGCCGTGGCGATCATGCAGTCCTTGCTCACAGTCAGCATATAGGCCTCGTCGCATACAGGGCAGTCCCCGCTGCCCAGATGGCAGACGCCGCCCGTCCCCATGCTGAACTCCGTCTCTACCTGTCTTCTGTCATATTTGATATTCCGATCGTTCAGATATTTCCAGACCTCATCTAAACGGACTTCCTCTCCGCTGCCGCTGGGATGATGAAAAGCGATGCCATACCCCTTGGAATCGTTTACCAACTGAAAGTAACCATTCTGCATAGACCACAATCTCCTTTTCGATTAATTATCTGAGAGAATCCCCATGTAGTTTCCCATCTTACCTTTCATCTTCTTAAGCGCCCTGGTATGCAGCTGCGATACCCTGGACTCTGAAACCTCCAGTATGTTGCTGATTTCCTTCAAGGTAAGCTCCTCGAAATAGTAAAGAGTGATTACCTTCTGTTCCTTTTCCGTCAGAAGCAACAACGCCTCTCCCAGTACCTTGGTCAGCTCCTCCCGCTCCACCCGTTCCTCCGGTCCTTCGAAATGGGATGTGGTATGCCTGCTGCTGTCATGGGACACATCGCTGCCCTGCTGCATATATTCATCCAGCGAGACCAGGCCTGTAATCTTCATCTGGGACTGCCAGTCCAGATACTCGTCATCGGATATGCCAAGGCCTCTGGCCACTTCCTCGTCCGTGGGCGCGCGCCCCTGGGTCTGCTCGATTTCCTTAATCACCGCCTCAATCTTCTTCTGCTTCTGCCGGATTGTCCTGGGAATCCAGTCCATCTTCCGAATCTGATCCAGGATGGCTCCCCGGATGCGCAGGCTGGCATAGGTCTCGAACTTCACGTCCTTCAGGCAATCGAACTTGTCTATGGCGTCTATCAGGCCGAAGATGCCATAGCTGACCAAATCCTCGTATTCCACATTGTAGCCCAGATACATGCTCAGTCTCCCGGCCACCACCTTGACAAGAGGAGCGTATTCCAGAATGATCGTCTCTCTGGTTTCAGGTGATTTCGTCTTCGCGTATTCTTCTAAGAGTTTCTTCCTGCCTGCATCATCCATGAAACCTTCGCTCCTTGTCTACTTTCATTTCTATCGCCCATTATGCCAGACATCGCCCGATGCGTCAAGCGCATTTTTCAGATATGCCCAATGCCGCCCTATTCCTGTGCCGTCTCCTGTTCGGGATTCCCCGAAGCCTTATTCTCCGAATCCTTTTCGATGACCTCGCCCTCTTCTCCCCGCTTTTCCTCGTTCTGCTTCTCGAAATACCCCACTGTCCATACCAGTACGCTTCCCAGTACATAAAAAATCACCAGCACAGCGAACAGCGCCACAAGCCGCACGTTCACAGGGTACCTTTTTATGTAGGTGATGATGCATGTCACCGCTCCGGCTGTCAGCATCAGAAGAAGCGGTATGTTCTTCCTGTTCATACGTGTCTCCCCCTATGAATGCTTATATGACCTTCTCCGGCTTTCCCACCGCGCGGATGTGATAGGCTCCCGTCTCGGGATAGAAGATGACAGTCCGCCCATAATTCAGCCCCGTATCCGCCGCCTGAATCGGAATGTTCAACTGCCTGAGCTTCGCTCTGACCGCCTCCACGTTGCGTTCTCCTACCTTCCCCACGGCATTGGCCCCGCCGCCCTGGAAGTTGAACATGTTGGCCCCGCCGGCAATCTTCGCCACCATGCGAACCCGCCTGGCCCCCAGCCGTTCCATCTGCCTGACCAGCTCCTCTATGCCTGTATCCGCGAATTTGGCGATATTGTGCTGCCCGCCCGTAATCGCCTTGCTGTCCGGCAGCATGATATGCACCAGACCGCCAACCTTATTCATCGGATCCCTGATTGCAATCCCCACACAGGAACCCAGCCCCAGAGTCATGACCCCATTGGGGCTCGTGCAGGTCTTCAAATCTGCTATTCCTACTTTGAATATCTCACTCATGAGCCACTTCCATATCCTTTTTATCCGCTATTTTTACTTTCCACGGAGAAAAATATCTATCAATCTATACCATAGGTACGCCCAGCGCCGCCAGCATCTTTTCATAGGACTCCAGATCTGGAATCAATATGAAATATCCGTCCAGCTGCACTTCATCGTAGAACTGGGACTGAATCAGCAGAATCTTATCCCCATAGATTCCGAACTGGATGGCGGGGACGCTCAGGATGGCCCCTGCCATGTCCACCGTCACCGCCGGAGGGGAGGGGAATACCTTCATGTTGGTCATGGAGGACAGGGAATTCAGGTACGCGCCCGTGATGATGTTCCCTACCTCCTGCATGGCCGACAGGCCCATCTCCTCGAATTCCATCCCCTCCGGAAGCATGCCTCCGGTAATCTTGTTTATCAGATGCCTGGCGCTCTTCTCCTCCACCAGGAACATCATATAGCCCGTGATGTCGCCCTCCACGGCCAACAGCACAGCCGCCATGAGCTGCTCCTCGCCGCCCATGAGTTCTCCCACCTCGGAGAACTCCAGCAGCCTGACCTGGGGGACCTTCATGTCCACCTTGCACTGGAGCATCTGGGACAGGGCCGTCATGGCATTGCCGGCGCCAATGTTTCCGATTTCCTTCAGCACATCGTAATAATTCTCCGAAACATGATCCAAGCTAACATCTTTCATATATATACCCCCATGCCCGCCTCTGGCAGGCACTCATTTCAATATTTGCCCTTTGACGACAGACCTCCAGATCTGTCACAGGAAGTTTACTTCCAAACTTACACCTCTCCGCGGATATTATTATGCCTCAGAGTTGAACTTTTTCTTCTGCCTGCTCTTGCGCTCTTCCTCGAAGATGTATTTGATGATTTCCTCCCGCTCCATCGGGTCTATATCATAGTATTGCAC
>CAOOJO010000397.1 GCA_948496895.1 uncultured Acetatifactor sp.
CACCTCCTGCATAGCCTGGGCTTTCGCCGCCTCTTCCTGGGTGCCGGAGCGGCCCGGATTCCCCCCGCCCAGCGCAGCCTTTATCACCAGCGCCACCGCGACCAGGGCCGCTGCGACCAGTAAGGCCACTATGGGAGCACGCTTCCGTTTGCCTGCCTTTCCGTCTTCCTTTCTGCCGGATTTCTCACCAGGCATTTTATCGGTGTCTTTCATTGCTTCAGGTTCTGCCTTCCCACTGTCCTCCACCGGACGAATCTCCGAGACCTCTATGACCTCCGGCACGTCCTTCGCTGCCAGCTCCTTTTTCCCGGTATCCACGGACCGGATCTGTGCCGACTGTCCCAGGGCCACCGCGCTCATGGTCCTGTCGAATTCATCCTCCCCAGCCTCTTCCTCGCGGAGTCTGTCCTGTTCTGCCCGGAGCTCTTTCCCATCGGGGCCTTTTGCGCAGGCCTGGGGCTTCCCGCCCACAGCATCCCCCTCCAGCCTCCCATCCATGGCGCGCAGCGCGGACTCCAGCTCCTCCAGAAAGCCCTCCGCGGAATCATACCTGTCCTCCACATGGTACGCACAGGCCTTCAGCACCGCCCTTTTCAACTCCTCGCCGCCCTTCTCCGGCATGGGGATCTCCTCGCCGCCCATGCGCCTGGCCAGGGCGCTCTCCCGGTCGCTGTAGTGGATTGGCGCGGGATACGGGGGCAGGAAGGGCAGACGGTTGTTGTTCAGATACCTGTAGAGAACGATCCCCAGGGAATAGATGTCCGCTCCGAACCCGTATTTCTCGCTCTTATAGACCTCCGGCGCCATATAGCTGTAGGTGCCCTTTCTGGACATGGCCGATACGGTCTTCTCCGCCACCCTGGCCACGCCGAAATCCCCCAGCTTGTAGTTTCCGTCCCTGGAAATGAAGATGTTCTCAGGCTTGATGTCCCTGTGGATGATTCCGCGGCTCCTGCACACCGCCAGCGCCCTGCACATGTCCATGCCCAGCCTGGCCACGTCCCGCTCCGTCAGGGGATTCTCCGCCGCGGCAGCCTGCAGGGGCGTCAGCAGCTCCATCCGGATCAGGATGTCCCAGCCCACTTCCTCCTCCCTGGGGATTACCATGTGGTCTTCATAGCTCACGATATTGCTGTTGCCCTTCAGCGAGCTCATCATCGCGAACTCCGCCGCCAGATCCTCCACAAAGCTCTTGAAATAATTGGTGACGCTGGCGTCATCCATGCCCTCTTCCCTGGCTGCCGCCAGATCCGCCTGGGAGCCGGGTATGGTGATCACCTTCAGGGCCGCTTCGTTCACCACACCGTACTCTTCCCTGCGTATCTTATATACCTTTCCGAAGCTCCCCTCTCCAAGCAGCTCCACCTTTTCCCAGCCCGGCCAGGTATTTATCTCGCTCATATCCGTCTCTCTCCCCCTCTTCATGATTCCTGAATCTGTGCCGCAAGCACTGTCACATTGTCCCTACCGCCCTTCTCCAGGGCTTTTGCCACCAGCCTGTCCGTCAGATGGCAGATGCTGCCCGTCTCCTTCATGAGCGTGCATATCTCCATATTCGAGACCATGTCTGTAAGTCCGTCGCTGCACAACAGGTAGCGGTCTCCCGCCTGTATCTCCCCCTTGGCTATGTAAGGCTCCAGCACCATCTCCTCCGGCCATATGCCCAAATGCTGGGTAAGCCTGGGCTTTCTGATGCCCTGTCCCTGCAGGAGCGCGGCATCCGTGTGATCCGCCGACAGCTGCAGGAGCTCCCCGTTCCTCAGCCGGAAGGCCCTGCTGTCCCCCAGGTTCGCCACATAGGCGAAATTCCCGGAAAACAGCATCACCACGGCGGTGGAGCCCATGCGGGAGGCCTTCAGCTCCCGGGCGCGATTGCATACGGCCAGGTTCATGGCATCCATGAGGCCATTCAGGCAGTCCCTGGCCGGAAGCACATACTCCGAAAGCCCCTCGCTGCCCTCCTTCATGGCCCTGGCCGCCGCAAAGGAAGCCTCCTCGCCGTATTTCTCTCCCCCCATCCCGTCAAATACGCCGAAGACCACCTCCCCGGAAAGGGCCGCCTCCATGGACACGCTGGCCCTAAGCCCCCTGTTCTCCGCCGGAAGCGTCCGCCCGGCGAAATAGAAATTGTCCTCATTGTTGGTACGCACCCTGCCCGTATTGCAGTTGCAGGCAGCCTCGATCCGCAGTCCCATACTTCCCCTCCGTCCTATCTCCTATATCCCGGCAATCATGCTCCGGAGGGCGGCATCCTCATTCTCCGTCTCCAGGGCCGCCTGCCGCATCAATGCCGCCAGGTTCTCGATGATTGCCGACAGCTCTGTCATCTGCGCGCCGGCGCTTAAAAAGCTTGCCACGAAGGCCTCCTGAGCCGTCCCTCTCCACATTTCTTCCAGGCTCATCACGATCACCCGCATCTGGCGCATGATTTCCTGATCCTCTTCCCCTATCGCGCTGAGGGCGGCCGCGCGGCTGCGCATCTCCTCAGGCCTTACCTCTAAAAGTGCCATTCTCTGCTCCTCCTATCCAGTCATCGTCGTCCATCCTCAGGTCTTGTCCACGAACACCCCCGTGAGCTTGGTATACTTCACATCGGACATGTTCTTCGTGGTGCCGCCCCAGGGGTCTATCACCAGGAAATCGCTTATCTGCAGATTCTTCGGATTCGCCGTGGGCTTCACCCCTACAATGGTCACCGCATGGGGCGTGGATGCGCCGTTGACGGGATGCTTCCCATATATGGTGCACACCTTTCCCTGCTGCAGCTGCTTGTAGGCCGCCGAGAGCATGTTCTGGTTGCTGCCGGTCACCTTTGTGGATCCCGGCCATTTGCAGCCGCTGCTTCCCCAGTTGGATTTATCCAGGGGCTTGATCGTGGTCTTTCCGTCGTTGATGTTCCTCGTCATGGCCCAGGCAGTGCCGGTGCAGGTGGAGGACCCGTACTTGCGCTGATCCAGCGTGAATTTGTCCACGTTCTTCACCACGTCATAGGTGCCCTTCACCGTCACCGTCTTGCCGCTGGAGCTCTTGGTCTTTATGGACGTCTTCCTGTCCATGTTCTTCCCGATGGTGGTCTGCTCCGGCTTCGCCGCCGCGGCCCCGGCAGCTCCCGCGGCGCCTGCCGCCGCCCCCGCCGTACCGGTTCCACCGCCTGCCGTCCCCGGGGCATTGGTTCCTGCGCCGCCTGCTCCCGAGCCCGCCCCACTGCCCTTTAGGGCAGCCAGGGCGGCGCCCAGGCCCGCGAACACCGTTCCCGCGACAATGCCGCCTCCTCCCATGGCGCCCGCGATTGCCGCGGCGGAAGCGGCCACGCCCGCAGTGGCCGTCACCGTCTGCACCGATGTGTCGCCGGAGCCTGCCACAGGAGCTGCCACCGCGCCCTCCTGGGTTCCGGCAATCCTTCC
>CAOOJO010000398.1 GCA_948496895.1 uncultured Acetatifactor sp.
CCTCCCCGGGATCCGAGATGGCAGGCGTCCCCGCGTCCGTGATCAGAGCCACGTCCTCCCCGGCCAGGAGCCTTCCCACCAGCTGCCTGGCCTTCTCCACCTTATTGTACTCGTGGTAGCTGGTCATGGGCGTATGGATGTCGAAATGGTTCAGCAGTTTGATGCTGTTTCGCGTATCTTCAGCCGCAATCACGTCCACCGTCCGCAATGTCTCGACGACCCTGGGCGTCATGTCCTGCAGATTCCCGATTGGTGTCGCGCACAGATATAATGTTCCCGCCATTTCCCCTCCCTGCGGCCCTGCTCCGCGCATCCGGCGCCTGCTCCGGCTTCCGGCGCGGCATGCGCTCTGAAGCCCCGTGGCCAGATTCCGGAACCGCTCCGGCTCCGCCTCAATATCCGTAAATCTCCCGAATCTCCGGCATATAAACCCCCGGCTCCCGGAATACGATCAGGGGCTTCTCCACCGTCATCCTGGCCCGCCCGCCCCGCACGGCCTCCAGCAGCACCATATTCGGCTCCCTGTCCACATAGGGGTATACCAGCTGCATCCGCTTGGGCTCCAGCCCATGCCGCGCCAGCGACACCACAATCTCCGCCAGCCGGAAAGGCCTGTGCACCAGGAAGAAATGCCCTCCAGGCTTCAATAGCTTCCCCGTCTGCCGGGCCACGTCCTCAAAGGTGCAGAGAATCTCATGCCGGGCGATGGCCTTGGGGGCCTCCGGATTGGCTATCCCGTGCCGCCCGATCATATAAGGCGGATTGCAGGTGACGCAGTCAAAAGAAGCAGCCGGAAACAGCCGGTCTGCTTCTTTGATATCTCCTGTCACAATGTCTATCCTATCCGAAAGGCCGTTCAATTCCACACTTCTGGCCGCCATGTCCGCGCTGTCCGCCTGAATCTCCAGGCCTGTCAGATGGGCGCAGTGATATTTGGCCTCCATCAAAAGGGGGATGATGCCCGTCCCGGTGCCCAGATCCAGCAGCCTGTCCGACCCCCTTGCCCGGGCAAAGCCCGTGAGGAGCACCGCGTCCATCCCGAAGCAGAATTTCTCCGGGTTCTGGATGATACGGTAGCCGTTCCGCTCCAGGTCGTCCACCCGCTCTCCGCTTTTAAGCCTGACCCTCTCCGGTGCCCCGTCCCTCCGCGGGTCTCCTTTCCCGTCTGTTCCTGTTGTCATAACGGTTCTTCCCATTTTGGCTGTTTTCATGGTTTCCCTGGTTCTGGCTGTTCTGGCGGTTCCTGTCCTGGCGCCTGGCCGTGTCGTGGCGGCGCCTGTTGCCGGAACGCTCTTCCGCCTGCTGCCTCGTCTCAGGACGCTGAGGCTGTCTTGGCTCCGCTTCGAAGCGCCTGCCTCCCTGCCTCTGCTGGCTTCCACCGCGCTGCCCCTGTCTGCCCTCGGGGCGCTGACCGGGCCTGCGCTCCGTCTCAGGCCGCTGTCCGGCGGGCCTTGGCCCCTCGCCGCCATGCTGGCCTGGCTGCCTGCGGTTCCCCTGCCTGTTCCGGGCGTTCTGCCGCTGGGCCTCCTCCGCCCTGTCCGCCAGCTCCTGTTCCTGCTTCTGCCACTCTTCCTCCTCCAGGCGCTCCAGCTCCTGAAGCTCTTCCCTGGACAGCTCCATCCGCTCCTTTTTGCTGTGCCTGCGCCGGAAATGCAGTTTTTCCACAGGATATTCCTTGATTTCCTTCTCGTCCCCCGCGTCTATGACCACCTTCACCAGCTGGCGCAGCACGTTGACGCTCTGCACCGTGCCCTTCTGGCCCTCCTCTGTGGTGACGCTGTCTCCGATGCCCGGGAGCCTTCTGTTCAGCTCCTCATAGGTCTCCTCCTCGTTCTTCAGGCAGCACATGAGCCTGCCGCACACGCCGGATATCTTAGCCGGGTTTAAGGACAGGTTCTGCTCCTTTGCCATCTTGATGGACACGGGGACAAAATCCGCCAGATAGCTGTGGCAGCACAGCGGGCGCCCGCAGATGCCGATGCCCCCCACGATCTTCGTCTCATCCCGCACGCCGATCTGGCGCAGTTCAATCCTGGTCTTGAAGATGCTGGCCAAATCCTTCACCAGCTCCCGGAAGTCGATGCGCCCGTCCGCCGTGAAATAGAAGAGCACCTTGTTGTTGTCAAAGGTATACTCCGCGTCGATCAGCTTCATCTCCAGCCCATGGTCGCGGATCTTCTCCAGGCATATCCGGAACGCCTCCTTCTCTTTGCCCCGGTTGGCGGCCTCCTGCTCCACGTCCCGCTGGTTGGCGATGCGGATCACGGGCTTTAAGGGCTGCACCACCTTTTCCTCGGGAACCTCCATGGCGCCCGCCATCACGGTGCCGTACTCAATGCCCCTGGCCGTCTCCACGATTACATGGTCGCCTTTTTTTATCTCGAAATTCAGCGGATCGAAGAAATAGATCTTGCCCGCCGTCCGGAATCTCACACCTATCACTTTAGCCATCTATCTACCTCACTGTTGCATAAACTTTCCCATCAACGGATGCAGTGCTATTCTAACACATCCCGCCGCAAAAAACCATAGTTAATAATGGAATTTCACCATTCCGGCTTCAACTGTTCTCCTGAATGGCCAGCATCAGAAGCTCCATGACCAGCTCGAAGTTCACATTGGCGTCCAGCCGCCTTTTGGCGGTGTCCAGGGCCTTTATGATGTTCTCGATGCCCTCGTAGCTGCTGCGCTGGGCAGTCCTGCGCAGGGCCTGAATCTCCTCCCGGAAAATCAGGTGGTTCATGTCGTTTGTGGCCTTGAACAGCAGCGCGTCCCGGTACCAGATGGCGCAGATGTCCAGGTAATCCTTGATCTCCAGCTTGTACTCCGTGATCTTCTTCACCGCCGCCACGATCTCGTTCAGATCCATGTCCTGTATGTACTTCAACAGCGCCAGGGCCTCGGCCTTCACATTCTCGAACTCCTCGCTGGTAGCCAGCATCTTGGCCTTGCCCACATTCCCTCTGGCGAAGGCCGCGCAGACTTCGGCCTTGTAGTCCGGCACCGCCAATTGCCTGCACAGATATTCCTTGATCAGGCCGTCCGCCACCGGCTTCATGTTCAGCACCACGCAGCGGCTGAGAATCGTGGGCAGGAGGCTGTTCACATTGGCGGTGAGCAGCATGATCACCGCGTAGGCCGGGGGCTCCTCCAGGGTCTTTAAGAGGGCGTTCTGGGCCTGGACCGTCATCTTCTCCGCCTCGTTTATGAGATAGACCTTGTAGGGGCTGCTGTAGGGCTTCACCGCTATGTCCCCGTTGACCTGGGTGCGGATGTCGTCCACGCTGATGCTGTTCGGCTTCTCGTGGGATACCCGTATGATGTCGGGCTGGTTCCCTGACAGCGCCTGCTTACAGGAATGGCATTCCTGGCAG
>CAOOJO010000399.1 GCA_948496895.1 uncultured Acetatifactor sp.
CATATCTACTCCCTGCCCTGGATCGAACAGCTGGGCGCCAACAAGACTGCCATCCAGACCATCGGAAACATGTGCTTCATCAACAAGAAGTGGCTGGATGACCTGAATCTGGAGATTCCGGAGACGGTCGAGGAGTTCGAGGCAGTGCTCGTTGCGTTCCGAGACAATGCCGCCAAGCTGCAGGCGGATTTCGGGATTGAGGGCGACATCATTCCCATGTCCTGTATCGTAAATGACGGCGACCAGGATCCCTGCTTCCTGATCAACTCTTTTGGCGAGGGCTACGGCGACCCTGACAGGGGAAGGCACATTGCGGTTACTGATGACAAGAAAGTCGTCTTTACCGCCACGATGGACGGCTTCAAGGAGGGCATCCAGTGGCTCCACTCCCTGGCGGAGCAGGGGCTGATAGACCCGGAAGCGTACACCCATGAATGGTCTGCCTATGTCGCCAAGGGAAAGTCCCACCGCTACGGCGTGTTCTTTAGCTGGGATCCGGCAAACATCGACAACCTGGAGGACTATGTCCCGTTGGCGCCTCTGGAGAAAGACGGACAGAGGATTTTCACCCCGCAGAACGGCTCCTTTACCAGCGGCTATGACCGCGGACGCTGCGTCGTGACGGCGACTGCCCAGCAGCCCGCTCTGGTATGCGCATGGCTTGACCAGATGTACGCGCCCATCCAGTCCCCTCAGAACAACTGGGGCACCTATGGTGAGAATGATGATTTCGATATCTTCGTCATGGGCACCAACGCAAACGGTGAAGAGATGCTGCAGCATGCCCCCCTGGGAGACGCGTCCCCTGTGGAGGTAAGAGAGGCGGAGGCTGTGGGGGGGCCCCTGGCAATCCTGGATGAGTATTATGGCGTGTATGTGACCTGCCCGGATGACGCACAGTATCGTCTGGATTGGATTAAAGAGTATTATACGCCGTATATGACCAGAAACTATGTATATCCTGTCATGTTCATGAGCAAGGACGATATCACGGAGCTGTCCAATCTGCAGGCTGATATCGAGAAGACGGTAAGGGCCGCGAAATCCGGGTGGATCCGCGACGGCTTCACCGATGCGGACTGGGATCAGTATCTGAAAGATCTGGATTCCTATGGACTGGACAAATATATTGAAATCTTCCAGAAATACCTTGACATATACTTTGCAGAGTAGGATATGCGGCAGGCAGCCATTTAGCTTCTTGTAAGGAGGCGGCTGAATGGCTGCTTTTACACAAAACAGGAATCAGGAGCGGAAGATTATGATGACAAGTCAGACATTGAGGGAGGCGCGCAAATATGAGGAGACCTTCGAGAAGACGATAGCTAAGGAGGAAAGGCCCGCGTTCCACCTGTCCACGCGCACCGGATGGATGAACGATCCCAACGGCTTCTCCTACTATCAGGGGAAATACCATATGTTCTATCAGTACAACCCCTATAATTCCTACTGGGGCCCCATGCACTGGGGGCATGCGGTGAGCAAGGATCTCCTGCACTGGGAATACCTTCCCGCCGCCCTGGCCCCGGATGAAGTCTATGACCGGGACGGCTGCT
Source organism: uncultured Acetatifactor sp. (assembly GCA_948496895.1). Lineage (GTDB taxonomy): Bacteria > Bacillota > Clostridia > Lachnospirales > Lachnospiraceae > Acetatifactor. The sequence goes on from CAOOJO010000399.1 coordinate 1,557, forward strand.
TTTCCGGCAGCGCGGTGGAGCTTCCTGACGGCAGGCAGCTTTTGATGTACACCGGCGTGGTCAGAGAGCGCCAGGCAGGTGGAGGGCATACGGAGATCCAGACCCAGTGCCTGGCCGTGGGGGACGGGATAGACTATGAGAAATATGAGAACAATCCGGCCCTGGACGAGAGGGACCTGCCGGAGGGTTCCAGCCGCAACGATTTCCGGGATCCCAAGATGTGGCAGGAGGAGGACGGGACCTATTGCTGTGTGATAGGCAACCGACCGGCGGACGGAAGCGGCCAGCTTCTGCTCTATACCAGCGCGGACGGATTCCACTGGGCGTTCAAAAGCATACTGGCTTCCAACAATAACCGCATCGGCAAGATGTGGGAGTGCCCCGATTTCTTCCAGCTGGACGGGAAATGGGTGATTCTCACCAGTCCTCAGGACATGCTGTCCCAGGGATTCGAGTACCACAATGGCAACGGGACGCTGTGCCTGATCGGCGGCTACGATAAGGAGGCCGGGAGGTTCCTTGAGGAGAGCAATCAGTCAATTGACTACGGAATCGACTTCTACGCTCCCCAGACCGTGCTGACGCCGGACGGGAGGCGTGTGATGATCGGGTGGATGCAGAACTGGGATACCTGCGGCCACAGGAGAAAGGATGAGGAAGCCTGGTTCGGGCAGATGAGCCTGCCTCGGGAGCTTTCCATCCAAAACGGCAGGCTCTACCAGAAGCCCATCCGGGAGCTGGAGGACATGAGGAGCAATAAGGTCGCCATAGAGGGGCTTACCTTCTCGGGGAACGTCTATCCGGAAGGCCTCAGGGGGCGCAGAGTGGACATGGAGATAGTGGTGCGCCCGGTGGAGGGCTGCGACATGTACCGCAAATTCGCGGTCCGATTCGCCCAAAACGACCTGTACCAGACCTCCTTCAGCTACAGGCCCAGCGAATCCGTGCTCAAGGTGGACAGGAAATTCTCCGGCTCCCGGCGGGCCATCATCCACCAGCGGCGCAGCAAGGTGCTGTGCAAAGACGGCGTGCTGAAGCTGCGGATCATCCTGGACCGCTTCAGCGTGGAGGCCTTTATCAACGATGGAGAGCAGGTCATGACCGCCGTCCTGTACACGGATCAGGAGGCGGACGGAATCTACTTCTCCGCGGACGGGACCGTGAGCATAGACGTGGTGAAGTACGATCTTCTATAGAATTGATATCTGGAGCTTTTGCACAGCAGACAGGCAGGCGCTGAAGGTGGGACATTCCCCCACAGCGCCTGAAGCATTTGACAGGAAGGGAGACAGACATATGGACAACAGGGAGAGAAGGGACGCGGGGCTGGCCTACGTTGCGGACGGCGGCGTCTTCGAGGAAATGCAGGAGTGCAAAAAGATTCTCCAGAGGCTGAACTTCATGGATCGGACCGACTTCGCGGGAATCGCGGAGACGGTGAAGGAGCTTCTGGGGGAGTCGGAGGGGGCCTTCGTCAATCCGCCCTTCTACTGCGACTACGGAAAGCACATCCGGGTGGGGAAGAACTTCTTCGCCAACTACAACTGCACGCTTCTGGACGTAGCCCAGATCCGGATTGGCGACAACTGCCAGCTGGCCCCCAATGTGGCAATCTACACCGCCGGGCATCCGGTCCATCCCGCCACCCGCAGCTCCGGCTACGAGTACGGGAAAGAGGTTGTAATCGGGGATAACGTATGGATCGGGGGCAATGCCGTCATCTGCCCCGGGGTGCATATCGGCCACAACGTGGTCATCGGCGCGGGCAGCGTGGTGACCAGGGATATCCCGGACTGGTGCCTCGCCGCCGGGAACCCC
>CAOOJO010000400.1 GCA_948496895.1 uncultured Acetatifactor sp.
CCCCCTTGGCGCGATGACGGCATTCCTGTTCCTGCGGGGCAGCTACAGGCTGCTGATCCAGGTGACGAAGCAGCTGTTCGTCAACGACATGCAGATGGAGGTATCCCGTGAGATCATGGACCAGAACGCCCGCATCCCGGTGGCTGCCTTCAATGATGACGAATTCGTAAAGATGCTGTACCTGTGCGCGGACAGCAACAACGCGGTGAATGTGGCCGTGGTGGCCCAGGGTTTCGTCACGGTGCTGGGGCAGACCGTATCCATCCTCACGCTGCTGGCGATGGCGGCCCGGCTGTCCTGGCTGTTCTTGTTGGCTGCCCTGGCTTTGGTGGCCATCAGCACTGCCCTGTGTATGTGGATGGCAGGCACGCGGTACCGCATTGAGAAAGAGACCATTGTGGACACCCGGTGGAAAAGCTATTATTTCTCCTGCCCCTGCACCCAGGAGAACGGGCGGGAAATCCGCACCCTGGGCCTGGAGGATTTCTTTGTGAAAAAATGGCGCAGCGTGGCCGACCCCTTAAGGAAACGGCTGCTTACGGTGGAGCATGCGAAAAACAACGGCGGCAGGCTGATGGAGGCGCTGGGGATCCTGCTGTCCGTGGGCATGCTGTCCGGCGGCATCTGGATGTTGGGCGGCAGCATGATCACCTTGGGGACCATGTACCTAATCTGGCAGCTGAGCAATGAGCTGCAGAGCGGCGTCAGGAGCTTCGCAAATGAGCTGGTGGAGCCCTATGCGGCAATTCCCAAGGTGCGCGATACAAAGGAATACTTAGAGCTTGCGCTGGAGAACGATCTGGCTCTGTGCGGAAAAGGAGAGAGCAGGGAAGAAAATGGGATGTCCACCGCCGTCCCGGTGCCTGTCTACCGGCTGAAGGAGGTCTCTTTCGGCTATAAGGAGGGAAAGGAAATCCTCCATCAGCTTTCCCTGACGCTGCGGCCTGGGGAGATCGTAGCGCTCTGCGGCCCCAATGGCTGCGGCAAGAGCACATTGATCAATCTCCTGACAGGCTTATATAAGACAGATGTGGGGAGCATCGCCTTTGTCGGCGCGCCTTTCCAGGGCATGACGCCAAAGCAGCTTTCCACGGCAATGGGGGTGGCATTCCAGCATACCTGTACTTTCGGGTTTCCGCTGAGGGAGGAGGTGGCCCTGGGGCAGATCGAGCGGCTCCCCATGGAGGATGAGATACAGCGGGCCATCAGACGGGGCGGCGCGGAGAAGATACGGGACAGGATCGGGCTGGACAGCTATGTGGGAACGGACTTTGACGTAAGCGGATACAGGCTGTCCGGCGGCGAGAAGCAGCGAATCGGAGTCAGCCGGGCATTTATGGGGGACAAGCAGGTCCTGATTCTGGATGAGCCTGCCGCAATGCTGGACCCCATTGCCGAATACAGGCAGTTCCAGGAGATCCGGGGACAGATAGCGGGCCAGACGGCAATCCTCATTTCCCACCGGATTGGGTTCGCCCGCCTGGCGGACCGGATCCTTGTCATGGAGGATGGCCGGATCGTGGAGGATGGCTCCCATGAAGAGCTGATGAGGCGGGGCGGCATCTATCGGCGTATGTTCGAGGCTCAGAAAGAATGGTATGACGATGTGGAGGGAGAGGTGCAGGGGATATGAGCAGGAAAGAGGAATCGCAAAAGAGCAGGGAAAGGCAGTCCCATATGCGGATCCATGAGGTGCTGGGGGCCTGCATATCCATTTTGCGGGAGACGCTGTCTGGGGGGAAGCTGGCGGCGCTGCTTCTGTTTTCCTTGGCCGGTTCCCTGCTGCCAGCCGTTGTGGTATATGTGAACAAGTGGATCATTGACGCGGCGGAGGGCTTTTCGAGACAGGAGGTTTCCATGGAAAGCGTCCTTTGGTGCATCGCCCTCTATGGGGGCATGGGCCTTTTGCTGGCAGGGATCGTCAATGTGCGGGACCGTCTGGTGGCTGCCTATTTCTCTGGGGTTGCGGATCAGATCCAGGAGAACATCATGCGCAAGTCCTCACGCATCCGGTTGGCCTATTATGACGACATCGCCTATCGGAACAAGGTCAGCTTCTCCTCCAGCGATCTGCCGCTGCGCCTGCGGGAACTGATCGTGTCCTGTGTGCTGCTGGTGCAGGACATGCTGACCATCCTTTCCCTGGTGGCGACGGTGCTGGCCATAAACAGCTGGGTGGCCCTGCTTGTGTGTTTGGGCTTTCTGCCCATGGTGTGGGTCATCCTGCGGCAGGGACGCGCCAATTTCCGCTTTAGGCAGGAGATTTTTGCCCAGGATAATCAGCGGTATTATCTGCATACGGTCACGTATCGGAGGCGGCATCTGGAAAACATGCGCTATTATGGGCTGCGCCAGTTCGTGGAGGACAAATGGGAGGGGATTTCCAGAGAGCTGAATGAAAAGCGGGCCCGGATTGTGATGAAGTTCTTCCGTCTACGCCTACTGGCCAATGGTGTGCTGTATCTTGGCGTGGGAGCCGGAATCGCCTTAGTCCTGTCCGATATCCTGGAGGGAAAGGACTCCATCGGAAGCATCGCCCTGGTCCTTACCGCCATCACTTCGCTGACGGGGACAGTGACTGCCTTTTTCGAGCGCCTGGGCATTCTGGAGGAGAACGGCCAGTATGTGGAAAGCTATGGGGAGCTGATGTCCTTTGAGGACGAGGCGCCCGGGAGGATGCCACTGGCGCAGGATATGGAGATCCGTTTCGAGCATGTGAGCTTCACCTATCCCTGTTCTGACCGGGAGGTGCTGCATGACCTGAACCTGACCATACGCCAAGGGGAACGCATCGCCATTGTGGGGGAGAACGGCAGCGGGAAATCCACCTTTGTATCCCTGCTGTCCGGCTTTTATCCCATTCAATGCGGATGCGTCACGGTGAACGGGATACCTTTGGAGGAATGCTTAGGGGATTTCCGGGACAAGACCTCCTGCCTGCACCAGTTCAGTGAAAGCTATATCATGACGGTCCGGGAAAATATAGAAATCGGCGACACCAAAAGAGAGATCTCCGCGCAGGAATTAGAGGAACTGGGCCGGAAGGCGGGGGTGGACAGCTTTATCGATACCCTGGACAACGGCTATGACACGCTGATTGGAAATTTAAGCAACAATAACACCTTTGATTTGTCCGGGGGACAGAGGCAGAAAATGTTTCTGGCCAGGGCGCTGGCCCGCAAAGACGCCAGGCTGCTCATCCTGGACGAGCCTACCAGCGCTCTGGACCCTATGTCGGAAGCAGAGCTGTACCGCAATTTTTCCGAGCTTGCAGGGGACAGGACATGCATCCTGATCTCCCACCGGCTGGGAGCCACAAAGCTGGCGGACAGGATTCTGGTGTTCCGGGAGGGACGGGTCATT
>CAOOJO010000401.1 GCA_948496895.1 uncultured Acetatifactor sp.
GCCTCCTCCAATATGTCGTCCAGCTCCTTCTTCCGGCGGCATGCCGCTTTGGCCTCCAGGGCTTCCTTTTCCAGTTTTTCCTCCAGGGATTTTATTTTAAACGATATTCCGTCAATAAAACCCCTCAGCTTTTCACTGACAGCATCCGAATCTCCGTCCTTGAAACGCGGTTCCTCCATGAACTGCTCGGAACCCTCTTCTTCCTGCGCGGCCGCCTGCCCCCACAGCAGGGTCATGCCCCACAAGCTTCGGGCTTTGTTCTCTATCTGTCCCAGCTGGTCTGTCAGCTTTTCCTGTAGGCTTGCCGCTTTTACGCTGAGCCGTTCCGTTTTGGCCTCGGTGGAAGACAATTCCTTCTTCTTTTTGTCCAGCAGCGCCTTTTCCGGCACGGCTTCCGGAATCCGGGCCAGCACAGGGTGATGTACAGCGCCACAGACCGGACAGGCCGCGCCCTCCTCCAGGCCTCTGGCCAACAGTCCTGCCTGGGCGTCCAGGAACAGCTGCTCCATCCTTCGGTAGGCATCGCCTAGCTGGCGCTTCTGCTCCGCCGCTGTCAGATACTCCGCCCTCACAGCGGAAAGCTCTCTGTGCAGCTCCTCCAGCACCCGGGCGTCCGAAGAAAGTTCTGTCTTCATATCCTCCGCATCCCGCAGCTTCTCCTGCCGCTGTTGCAGAATCAGTTCCTGGGCCCGGGCATCCCCCAGCGCCTCCCACTCTGCCTGATAGCGGTTCCACTGGCTCTGGTGGGCCTGGGCCTGCAACAGGGCCTTCTCGTAGGCCTTCTCCAGCGCGGACGAGGTCTCCCGGCATTTCTCCAGGGCAGCGGCCTGTTCCTGGCAGGAGCGCAGCCTTTGCTCCGCTTCCTCCGCCTCATGGCGGCATGCCACCAAGGTCTCGCCGATATCCTTTAGCGTCTCCCGCTCCCTTTTGTCCTTCTCCAGCTCCTGCGCCAGAGCCTCCCGGCGGGCGTTCATTCCTTCCAGGGCAGCGTCCCTCTCCCCGGCCTCCTTCTCGGCCGCTTCCCGCTCTCTGCCAAGCTTTTGCAGAAGCTCTCTGTGGCCCTCCAGCTTCTCAGCCGCGTGCTCCACCGCGGCAAGCTTCGTCTCCCTGTCGCTCAGGGCCTGTGCCCTGCTCTGGTTCTCCAGCATCCTCGCCGCAAGCTCCTGCTGTCTCTTCTCGCCCTCCGCAATGGATTGCTCCGCCTTCTCCTGGCGTTTTGCCTCCTGGGCCAGACCCTCGCTGTATCGCTGCAGACTCTGCTGCTGGCGCAGGATATCGGCGCGGCGGCGCTCCAGGCGCTCCCTGGCCTCTCCTGCCCCGGCCAGGAGCCGGAAGCTTTCCCGCTCCTCCAGCAGGGCTGTCTCCAGGGCCTGTCTCCTTGCCAGAATATCCTCTCTGCGGCTCTTCTCCTTCGCGAGCTCCAGCTCTCCTGCCTCCCAGGTCTCCCGCTGCCTGTCCAGGCTGTCGAATTTCTCCAGCTTCTGGCCGGCGGCCTGTATCCGCTCCTCCAGCCCGGCGCATTCCCGGCGGTCCTGGGCGGCCTTTGCGTAAAGGCCCTCCTTACAGGCAAGCTCCTCCCTCAGCTCCTCCTGCTGTCTCTGGTTTTCCAGAAGGGCGGCCCGCTGTTTTTCCCTGTGCCCGATGTCTGCCATAAGGTGGTCCAGCTTCTGGATTTCCTCCTCCAGGCGCTCCAGCTGCCCGTCTATCGCCCCCAGCGCGTCCCCGTCCTCGGCGCACAGCCTTGCTAACAGCTCCAGGCCCTCCTCCACTCTGCCGTCGAACCTCGCCCGCTGCAGCTCCTGAAGCCTCAGGCCTACAGCCGATGCCGGGCCTTCCTGGCCCTCCTGACAGACGATTCCGTCCATGAACTGGCTGATGCTGCGCTTCAGCTCCTCATAGGCATCCCTCTCAAGCTTTACCGCCCCCTTCAGCCCCTCCTGAATCTGGCGGTAAAGGCCTGTGCCGAAAATCTGCCGGAAAATCTCCCCCCGCTCCTCCGTGCCCGCGAAGAGGAGCTTCTGGAAATCCCCCTGGGCAATCATGGCGATTTGGGTGAACTGCCTGCGATCCAGCCCCATCAGCTCTGTCACGGCCCTGGTGACGTCCTTGGCCCTGGTGACAGGGCTGCGCCCGTCCGGGTAGGTCAGCACAGCGTCCGTCTTCTGAACCGTATAGCCGCTGCCCCGCCCCTTGGGGCGCAGGTACTCCGGGTTACGTTTTACCGTATATTCCCGGCCGCGGTAGGAGAAGGTGAACTCCACATAGGTGGGCGTCCCGTCCTTGGCATACTTGCTCCGGAACATGTCTGATTTGCGCACATCTCCGCTCGCTTCTCCGTATAACGCGAAGGCTATGGCATCGAATATGGTGGTCTTGCCCGCTCCGGTATCCCCGGTGATCAGGTAAAGCCCCCGGCCCCCGAAGCTGTCAAAATCGATTTCCGTCCTGTCCGCGTAAGGCCCAAAGGCGCTGATGATAAGCTTTACCGGTTTCATCCTTACCTCCCATGCCCATTCCCGATGGGCTTTTTAGCAATTCCGCAGCTCCACAATCAGCTTCTCCATGTAGGCCGCCTGCTCCTCGCTCATGGGCTGGTTGTTCTGCAGCTCGAAGAATTCCCCGAACAGCTCCAGCTCCGATTTCCGCTCTGCCTGCCGGGCGGCCTCCACTGTCCTGTCCTGCCTGGTGCGGCTGTTGTCGTAGGCCACCCGCATCAGGTTAGGGTATACCGTGCGCAGCTTCTGCATGCCGTCCGGGATGTCCTCCTCGTCCGTCAGCGTGATCTGCACATAGTCCTCGGTGTCCGTATCCTGATAGAAGGGCCGGGACATCACTTCCCCGTAGGAACCCCGGATCCTGCGCATGTCATGCAGCGGCACAAGGGGCACCGTGGACAGCCTGACCTCCCCTTTTTCCCCCATCTCCACCACCGTGACGGATTTCTCCTGCTCCGCCTCGGAGAAGGAGTATTTCAGCGGCGTGCCGCAGTAGCGCACCGTCTCCCGGCCCACGGACTGGGGGCTGTGGATATGGCCCAGCGCAACATAGTCGAAGGCGTCGAAGACCTGAGCGTCCACATTGTCCAGGCCGCCCACGCTCACCTCCTCGGAATCGCAGCGCCCCGCGCCGGTGACGAACTGGTGGGCTATGAGGATATTGCGCTTCTTATCGTCTATTTCCATACGTTTTATGGCCGTCTCCACAGCCTCCTGGTAGCTCTCCGGCAGGCTGGCGCCACCCTCCGCTTCCCGGTCTTCCCGGGCTTCCTCCAGCGTATGGCGCACGGTGGCGGGCTTCACGAAGGGGAGCAGATGGACGCAGAGTTCCCCGTACTCGTCCCGCAGCGCTACCTTCAGGGCCTC
>CAOOJO010000402.1 GCA_948496895.1 uncultured Acetatifactor sp.
GCGGAGACCAGCGTGGACATGGGCCTGCTGATGGCCGGCGCGGGGCTGGCGTCGGCACTCATCATCCCACAGATGCTTCCAGATGTCCCTGCCGCCCTGGCTGACCTTCACGCCCAGAATCCCCGTCCTCTCCGTGCGCTCCATGAATTTTCCAAGCTCCATGTTCTTCCTCTCTTTCTGCATTTTAGCGTTGCCCCCGCCAGCCAGATTTCCTCTAAAAAAGGAGAAACCCCCTAAAAAGGGAGGATGCCAGGAGACTCACGTCCCCTGGCAATAATTATGAAAAAGTTATTTAGTAAGCTGTGGCTGGCAATGCAAGCTGCCTTGTTCCTTGCTACGATTATTAGTATAGTAAAAAGAAATGTCTAAAGAATGAGGATAATTCAAAGTTTCATTAAATGATCTGTGAACAAAATATGAACGGCGATCGGCTGCTTCCAGAAGCAAAAAGCAGACGCAGAAAAGGCAGCCGCCCGTTCTGCCGGGGACTGCCCTTTTTGTTCCATGTCAATTCATATCAAATCAAAATGCTCAGGCCTTGTCAACGGAACCGAACAGCTCCATCTTCTCCTTCACGGTAGCCTTGATGGCTTCAAAGCCGGGAGCCAGGAGCTTTCTGGGGTCGAAGCCCTTGCCCTGCTGGTCCTTGCCCTCTTCGATGTACTTGCGGGTGGCGGCAGCGAAGGAGAGCTGGCACTCTGTGTTCACGTTGATCTTGGCAACGCCCAGGCTGATGGCCTTCTTGATCATGTCGGCAGGGATGCCTGTGCCGCCGTGGAGCACCAGGGGCATCTCACCGGTGAGCTGCTGTACGGCGTCCAGGGTCTCGAAGCTCAGCCCCTTCCAGTTGGCGGGATATTTGCCATGGATGTTGCCGATGCCTGCCGCCAGGAAGTCCACGCCCAGGTCGGCGATGGCCTTGCACTCCTTGGGATCCGCGCACTCGCCCATGCCTACCACGCCGTCTTCCTCGCCGCCGATGGAGCCTACTTCTGCCTCGATGGAGATGCCCTTGCCGTGGGCTGCCGCTACCAGCTCAGTGGTCTTGGCGACGTTCTCCTCGATGGGATAGTGGGAGCCGTCGAACATGACGGATGAGAAGCCGGCCTCGATGCACTTATAGCAGTGCTCATAGGAGCCGTGATCCAGATGCAGGGCCACGGGCACATCGATGTCCAGGTCCTTGAGCAGTCCGTTCACCATGCCTACGACTACGTCATAGCCGCCCATGTACTTGCCTGCGCCCTCGGACACGCCCAGGATGACGGGGGACTTGCACTCCTTGGCAGTGAGCAGGATGGCCTTTGTCCACTCCAGGTTGTTGATGTTGAACTGTCCTACCGCATAGTGGCCAGCTTTGGCCTTTTTCAACATTTCTGTTGCTGATACTAACATAATTACTTACCTCCATTTTTTATTGATAGCTATTGCCGGATACGGAAATTATATCACACATTTCCATAAATTGGAATAGCCCGATTACCTTTATCTACTCCGGCAGCGGCTTTACCCGGATGTCCATTCCCTTACACACATTGCGTATGGTCACTTTCGTATGGCTGCCGCCGTTCTCTCCGTCCAGGGTCCATGCCACAGGCTGCCCCGACTCCAGGGTAAGCTCCGCGGTGCGGAAGCAGTACATTGCACTGGTATCGATGGCGCGGTTGAGCAGGGACAGCATGATGTCGCTCAGCTCGAGGGGGTTCCTGGGCATCTTGATCAATGTGACCTCGAAGAGCCCGTCGTCCAGCTTCACGTTCCTGCCTGTGATGTTCTTGAAGCCGCCCACGGAGAGGGAGTTGGTCACCATGCCGAAGATGAAGTCGTCCTCCACCTCGTTCCCGTCCCAGCTGACCTTCATGGGAAAGGAGCGTATGGCGGACAGGCTCTTCACGCCCTCCAGCAGATACGCCATATGGCCCAGCACGTTCTTCATCTCCTGCTCCGTCTCATAGGATACGTCCGTGAAGAGGCCGAAGGCAGCGATGTAGACGAACACATCGTCCACGTCCTCATAGCGGAATGTGCCGATGTCGCAGGGGAAGTCCCTGCCCCGCACCGCTATCCGGGCGGCCCGCACCATGTTCTTGGGCAGGGAAAGGCTGCCGCCGAAGTCGTTGGTGCTCCCTGCGGGAATGTATCCGATGGGCGTGCGCCGGCCGCTCTGAATCATTCCGGTCACCACCTCGTCCAGGGTGCCGTCGCCGCCGCTGCACACCACCAGCTCATAATCCTCATGGCGCTTTGCCACCACGGCCCTGGCGTCATCCTGCTTCTGGGTGGGCGCCACCGTAATCTCATAGCCTTCCTGGACGAAGACATCAAGTACGTCAGCCAGCCTGTTCCGAATCTGAGCCTTGCCGGCTTTGGGATTGTATACAAAAAGCAGCTTTCTATTCATAGGCCGGCGCCTTCATTCCTCGCCGGTGAGGAATTCCGTGATTCCGTCCAGAGCGGTGTCCTCATCGGCCCCCTCCGCGGAAATCTCCAGCTCTTCGCTCAAATCCATTCCCAGCGTCATCATGCCCATGATGCTCTTGGCGTTCACCCTCTTGTCGCCGGACTGGATGTAGATGGAGCTTTCATATTTGCTGGCCTTCTGCACCAGCATCGCGATGTGCCTCGCCATCTGCTCCGCCTCCAGATTGATGCTGATATTTTTCTTTTTCATGATTCTTCCTCCTGGTTCTGGTTCCATTGTCTCTATAGTTACGGTCTTACTTTCTCCGCCAGCTCGCTGAGCCTGCGCAGTCTATGGTTTACCCCGGATTTCCCCAGAGGCGGGTGGAAATATTCCCCCAGCTCCTTCAGTGGGGCATCCGGATATTCCAATCGTATCTCTGCCATCTCCCGCAGGGGCCCCGGCAGGTTCTCAAAGCCGTACTGTGTCCTCAAAAGCTCGATGTCCTCCACCTGCCTGGCCGCCGCGTTGACAGTCTTGGCTATATTGGCGGCCTCGCAGTTCACCCGCCGGTTCACGGCACCTCGCATCTCCTTGAGGATCCTCATGTTCTCCAGGTTCATCAGGGACACAGGGGCCTCGCAGACGTTCAGGAGATCCACGATGCCGGAGCCCTCCTTGAGATAGACCACATGGTACTTCTTCCGGACGATGACCTTGGACTCGATTTCGAAGCTCCTGATCGTTTCCTGGAGCTGTCTGGCCTTGGCCTCATCGGTGCAGTCGAACTCCAGGTGGTATCCCTTGGTGGGGTCGCTCATGGAGCCCACCGCCAGAAACGCCCCCCGCAGAAAGGCCCTCCTGCAACAGGCATTCCTCAACAGGAGCGGATTCACCGGCTCCGCCGGGTTCCCCAGCTTGGCCAGCAGCTCCTCCAGCTCCTCCTCGCTCAATGCCCTG
>CAOOJO010000403.1 GCA_948496895.1 uncultured Acetatifactor sp.
CATACCGCAGACGGTGCATCCCACGCCCGACGGCAGCCATATTTCTGCCAGATTCGCAAGCTTTCTGCTCACCCTGTCCTGTAATTGGCGGCCGCCGCTTGGAACTGCGCAAAAAGGGCTCCCTGGTTGCGCAGCTGCTTGACGTATTCCGTCCGGCGGCCTACGAAGCCGTTGAGCTTGTCCATGTACTCCTTCGAGGTAATCTCCCCATCGGCCACCAAAGTCAGTCCTTTCTCCCAGCTGGCGGTGAGGGAGGGATCCAGCAGCGCCTTGATGGAGCTGCCCACCACATCGTATATCATCTCTCCCATGAGGGTGGGCGTCAGCACCTGGGTCTTCTTGTTCAGGGCCAGGTATTCGATGTTCACCAGCTTCTTCAGGATTTCCGCCCTGGTGGCGCTGGTGCCGATGCCGCTGCCCTTGATCTGGGCCCGCAGCTCCTCGTCCTCGATGAACTGTCCGGCGTTCTCCATGGTGAGGATGATGCTGCCGGAGGTGTAGCGCTTGGGCGGCGAGGTCTCACCCTCCCTGACCTCATAGGAGCCCACGGCCAGCTTGTCGCCTTTTTTCAGGGCGTTCAGAAGCTTTATGAACTCTTCGTCGCCTTTCAGCTCCGTCTCGCCGCTTTCGGCATTTCCGCCGCCTTTCCCGGAGTCCGCTCCGGTTCCCTTCCCGGCGCTGCGTCCATTCGCTGTCTTTTGGGCATTGGCGCCTGTGCCCGCTTCTGCCGCGCCTGTCTCCCTGTCGGCGGCAGGTGCCGTGCCTCCGCCATCCCTTTTCCCTGCCACCTTCAGATACCCCTCCTCTATCAGCACCTTGAAGCTGGCGAAGAACCGCTCTTCCTTCACCCGGATGCAGAGGGCGAACTTCTGATATACGGCAGGTGGATAGAAAATGCTCAAAAATCTGCGTACGATTACTTCGTAGACCTTTGCGGAAAGGGGCGGCAGACTGCTTAAATTGTTCAGCCCCTGCCCTGTGGGTATAATGGCATAGTGGTCGGTAATCTGTTTATCGTTCACATACCTGGTCTTGGCGATTCCCTTATAGCTTCCGTTGTTCAGGATTTCCGCGGCGAACGCGGCTCCCGGGCCAAAGCTCCGCAGGCCGCCTATATTCTTATGTATCTCCTTCGCCACCGCAGTGGACAGGACTCTCGCGTCCGTCCTGGGGTAGGTGACCATCTTCTTCTCGTACAGCTCCTGCACAATCCGCAGGGTCTCGTCCGGGCTGATTTTGAAGAATTTGGAACAGTCGTTCTGGAGCTCCGCCAGGTTGTAGAGCAGGGGCGGGTTCTTGTTCTCCTTCTTCCGGCTGACGCTCTCCAGCAGAATGTCCCCCACTGGCTCCTCCTCCAAATGGGCGATGAGGCTCTTCGCGTCCTCCTCCTTCTTGAAGCCATTCTCCTTATAGAGCTTCGGGGAGGCGTACCAGGCGGAGGGCGGGGGAGGCGTTCCCTCGCCCCCTACCGCCCGCCATTCGCCCTGGAAGCCTTTGTCCTGTATCCTGAAGTTCCCCAGCACCCGGTAGAACGGCGTCTTGACGAAGTTGCGGATCTCCCGCTCCCTGTTCACCACGATGCCCAGCACGCAGGTCATGACACGGCCCACCGAAATTACCGCCTTATCGCGTTTCAGGTAATCTTTTACCGCATTTCCATACTTCAATGTCAGGGCCCGGGAGAAGTTGATGCCCATGAGGTAATCCTCCTTGGCCCGCAGGTACGCGGCGGCGCTTAAGTTGTCGTATTCCTTTAAGTCCTTTGCCTCGCGAATGCCCCGCAGAATCTCTTCCTCCGTCTGAGAGTCAATCCAGACCCTCTTGCGATCCTTGCCCTTGACACCGGACATCTGCTCCACCAGCCTATAGATGTACTCTCCTTCCCGCCCGGAGTCCGTGCACACGTAAATCGTGGTCACATCGGGACGCTTCATCAGGGAGCTCACAATAGTATATTGCTTTTTGGAGCTTTCGATGACCTCATATTTATATTCTTCCGGCAGGAAAGGGATGGTGTCGAAGCTCCATCTCTTCAATTTCTCATCGTAGGCGTCCGGATAGCTCATGGTAATCAGATGGCCCACGCACCATGTGATGATGGTGTCCGCCGATTCCAGATAGCCGTCCCTGGAGGTGGTATTCACTTTCAGCGCATTGGCGAATTCTCTGGCCACGCTGGGCTTTTCCGCAATAAATAAACTTTTTCCCACTCTGTCTTCCTTATTTCTTCATGCACTTTGCATCCATGAATCCGACACATGCCGCCGCAATTCCTGCCGCCCGAATCATAGACCAATCCCTGACAGCGGAATCCACTGCCGGGGATGCGTTCGATTGTGTTACTTCTTTTCAATATATCCGCGGGCCTTTAAAAGCTCCGCGCACAGCACCGCGCCACCGGCCGCGCCCCTGACCGTATTGTGGGACAGGCCGACAAATTTGTAATCATATACCGTATCCTCGCGCAGCCTTCCCACGCTGATTCCCATGCCATTCTCGAAGTCCACGTCCAGGGTCACCTGGGGCCTGTTGTCCTCCTCCAGATACTGGATGAACTGCTTTGGGGCGCTGGGCAGTCCCAGCCGCTGGGGCTCTCCGCTGAATTCCCTCAGTTTCTGAATCAACTGCTCCTTTGTAGGCTTTTTCGCAAATTTAACGAAGACCGCCGCCGTATGGCCGTTGAGCACGGGAACGCGGATGCACTGGCAGGTGATGACAGGGCCGTCGGCAGGGACAATCGCGCCGTCCACCACCTTGCCCCAGATGCGCAGGGGCTCCTTCTCGCTCTTCTCCTCCTCGCCGCCGATGTAGGGGATGACGTTGCCCACCATCTCGGGCCAGTCCTGGAAAGTCTTGCCCGCGCCGGAAATCGCCTGATAGGTGGTGGCCACTACCTCCACCGGCTCGAACTCCTTCCAGGCGGTCAGCACGGGAGCGTAGCTCTGGATGGAGCAGTTGGGCTTTACGGCCACGAAGCCGCGCTTTGTGCCCAGGCGCTTCCGCTGGGCCTCAATCACCTCCGCGTGCTCCGGATTGATCTCCGGCACCATCATGGGCACGTCCGGCGTCCATCTGTGGGCGCTGTTGTTGGAGACCACAGGGGTCTCGGTCTTTGCGTAGGCCTCCTCGATCTTCTTGATTTCATCCTTGGACATGTCCACGGCGCTGAACACGAAATCCACCTGGGAGGCCACGGCCTCCACCTCGTTGACGTTCATCACGACCAGCTTCTTCACGGCCTCCGGCATGGGCGTATCCATCTTCCATCTGTCCCCCACGGCTTCCTCATAGGTCTTGCCCGCGGAGCGCGGGCTTGCCGCTATGGTGGT
>CAOOJO010000404.1 GCA_948496895.1 uncultured Acetatifactor sp.
TCTGGCGACAGGAACAATCGGCGTGATGCAGAAATGCCACCAGAACACAGTACATAAAGGGGAGCTGAATGCGTTCATCATCATATCTATGCTAGTTGCCTGCCTGTATGCCTTTCTGTGGACGATGGCGGCGGACAGGCGGGAGAGGAAAGAGGCGTTCAGGGTGTTGAGGAGCCCCCGGTGGCTTGCGCTGCTTTCGCTTTCCGGAATCTGCGTCGCCGTGAACAACAAGCTGAACCTGTATCTTTCAGGTACCATGGACAGCGCAGTGTTCTTCCCCATCGTGAATGGAGGCGGTCTGGTGCTGACTGTGCTGGCATCGGCGGTCATCTTCAAGGAGCGCCCCACCCGGAGGCAGTGGATTGGAATCATAGTGGGCATTGCGGCGGTGTTGATTATTTGTAATCCAGTGTTCTAGCTTTTGCGGATTGGCAAAAAGAGTGTCTTTGAAAAAACAGTCTTAGACTGGGATGGAGGAAATGACTATGGAATTAATGGAACGGTATCAGGGGGCAGCTTTTGAACTGCTGGAAAAAGTACAGGCCACGCAGAAGGAGGCCATCCGCAAGGCCGGAGAGATTGTGGCTGACGCGGTGGAACAGGGACACAGGATTTATTTCAGCAGGGTAGTGCACGGCATAGAGCAGGATTTGATCAGGCGCGGCGGCGGGCCGATTTTCTATCTGCCGTACAAGAAGGACGAGACCGAGCTTAAGGAGGGCGATGTGCTCTTCATCGGCTCCGTGTCCGGGCGCAGCACTGACGCGGTGGAGCTGGCCTACGACAGTGCGGCGGCAGGCGTGAAAGTGATTGTGCTGACCAGCCTGGCATATTCCAATGCGGTGGAGCCGGTGCATGCCAGCGGAAAGCGTCTGTATGAGATTGCGGCGCTTGCAATCGACATGTGCGCACCGGTGGCAGAGGCCATGCTTGAGGTGGAAGGGCTGGATGCTAAATTTGCGGCTTCCTCTGGAATCGCCTCCATCTTCATCCTCTGGAGCCTGACATCGGTGGCGGTGGAGAAGATGATGGCGGACGGCTGTACACCGGGCGTTTTCCGAAGCCACAATTTCCCCGGCGGCCCGGAGCACAACGAGGCCATAGATGCCCATTATGTAGAATTTGGCTGGTAAATGCCAGCGTTCGCTCCAGCCGCGCACAGCGGCGGAGAGAGAGGAGATAAGATGAATACATTTCCCGTAAAGAAACTATTAATCTGCGGCACGGACATATCCGCATACACAGTCATCTGTGGGAGGGATGCGGATGAACGGGTGAAGAAGGCCGTGGACACTCTGACTGAGATGGTGAAGAGGGCTGTAGGGCACAGGCTGCCCATGGCTGGAGAAGACGAGGCGGCCCCTTATGAAATCGTCGTCGGCGTCACGGATCGCGACACGGAGAAGGTGAAGGAGGCCAGGGCGTCCTTAAAGGGGGAGGGCTATGCCATCGTAGCGGAGGACAATCGCCTGTTCCTCACCGGGTATGACGATAGAGGCGTAATCTATGGAATCTATTCCTTCCTGGAGGACTATCTGGGCGTGCGCTTCTATGAGAGCGGCTACACTGTCATCCATGAGGCGCAGCTTGTGGAAGTGCTCGCAGGGACCTGCGTGACATTCACCCCCTGGTTCGAGTACCGGGACGTGGGCTGGTACGACTACAACAAGAACCACGATTTTGCCGCCAGGAACAAGATGAACGGCGCACTGGGCGCAGCCACGGACATTCCGGGTGCCAGCATCTATGCGGAGAGGTTCGTGCATACCTTTTCTCCGTTGAACGATGAGCCCATCCTATTCGACAGCCAGCCCTGCCTTTCGGATGAGACGGTCTACCAGAGGATGCTGTCCAATGCCAGGAAGTGGCTGGAGGAGAATCCTGACTCCCCCATCATCTCCATATCCCAGAACGATTCCCATAAGGAGACGCTGGGGTGCCAGTGCGAGAAATGCCGCGCTGTGGACGAGGCGGAGGGCACGCCCATGGGTTCTGTGTTGAAATTCGTCAACCGTATGGCGGAGGATCTGGAGAAGGACTATCCGAATGTGGTCGTAGATACCCTTGCCTACCGCTATACCAGGAAGCCCCCGAAGACCATCCGCCCCAGGGAAAACGTAGCCATCAGGCTCTGTCCTATCGATTACTGCTTCGGCCATGCCTTAGACGACATGGACTGCAAGGGGAATATCGAGTTCAAGGAACTCATCGAATCCTGGGCGAAGGTATGCAAACGGCTTTACATCTGGGATTATGTGACGGATTTCGCCCATTACATCTCCCCTTTCCCCAATTTTGAGGTGCTGTGGGAAAATGTCCAGTTCTTCAAGCGCAACAATGTGGTAGGCCTCTTTGAGGAGGGGAACTTCGAATCGGTGTCCGGGGAGTTCGGTGCGCTGCGGGGCTATCTGCTGGCGAAGCTGCTGTGGAACCCGGATATGACGAAAGAGGAGTACCATGCCCTGATGGACGAGTTCCTGCAGGATTACTATGGAGAGGGCTGGCGTTATATCAGGGAGTATATCGACAGGACCTCCGAGAAGGCGGCTCAGAACCATCTGCATATCTATGACACGCCGGATCAGTATCTTCCCATCAGGGACGCGGAAGGGAACATGGATCTGTCCTTTGCCCGGGAGATGACCAAGCTCTGGGAGGATGCCCTTGCAGCGGCGGCTACGGATGTCCACAGGCGGCATGTGCGTCTGTCGAGGTTGCAGGACGAGTATTACAACCTGTTCGTAAATTTCGATGGGCAGACAGAGCGCCTGGAGGCATTTTACCGCAGTCTGAAGGAATTCGGCATCACCCACCATAGAGAGGGGAAGCTTCTGCCGGAGCTGACAGATTTTACCACAGAGCCGAAACTCTGGTAAAGAAAGGCACAGAAAAAGCACCCTGAGAAGTTGGGTGTTTTTTCAAAATGCTACTTGACAAAAGCATGGATTCTCATTACAGCTAGGGGAAGAAACAGATTAGTCAACAAGATGTACAAACAAACTTTTTCAAGGAGGAAGGATTATATGAGGCTGGTCACGCAGACGCATATCATAGCGGAGACGTTCGGGGACGAGGAATGCGTCCCTATTTTGAAGAAAGCTGGCTTCGAAGCCTTGGACTGATATCCGGGACTGTCATACCATGCCCTTCATGGAGGATTTGGATTGGGAAGCGATTACCGATGCCCTGGCGGAGATTGGCTATGAGGGCGACTTCACGCTGGAGGCGGATGAGTTCATAAGGAAGCTGCCGCCGGTACTGATGCCGGAGGCCAGCGGCCTGATGGCGAAGACGGGGCATTATCTGATTGGGCGCATTGAGGAGAAG
>CAOOJO010000405.1 GCA_948496895.1 uncultured Acetatifactor sp.
TGTCCCCGCCCAGGGCCAGCAGCGCGAACATGGCCGTCCCGCCCCTTGGCAGCGCCGCGGCCGCCTTGCTGAAGGTCCCCGGCCACATAATCCCCACCGACAGGCCACAAATGGCGCAGGCAACCAGGCTCAGCTGGGGAACCGGCAAAAGGGCCACCCCCAGATAGGACAGGATGCACAGACAGCAGCTATAGACCATGAAGCGCTCCAGGTGGATCCGGTCGCCGTATTTCCCGTAGAACAGCCTGGCGGATCCCATGAGAATCGCGAAGGCCATAGGCCCGGCCAGATCCCCCGCTGTCTTGGAGATGCCAAGCCCCTTCTCCGCAAAGGTGGAGGCCCACTGGCTCACCGCCTGCTCGCTTGCCCCCGCGCACACCATCATGATCAGCAATATCCAGAATATCTTCAGCCCAAACAGCTCCTTTAAGCTCAGGCCCCTCTCCCCCTCCTCCATCAGCGGAGCGATGGGCACCTTCGCGAAGGCAAAGGCGTTCCCGATGGGGACAAGCGCCCAGATGACAGCCAGCATCTTCCAGTTGCCGATTCCCGCCACCCGGAAGAACAGCGTGGAGAGCAGCACCACCCCCGCATGCCCCCAGCAGTAAAAGGAGTGGAGCATGCTCATGGCCTTTTCCTTGTTGTCAGAGGGACAGGCCTCCACCACCGGGCTCACCAGGACCTCCAGAAGCCCGCCGCCGATTGCGTAAATCATGACGGCAATCAGAATCCCGGCAAAGGGAGAGGGCAGCGCCTCCGGCAGAACCGTGAGCAGTATCAGCCCAGCCGCCGACAGCACATGGGCCAGGACCATGGACGCGCGGTACCCTATCTTATCCACGAACCCCACGGAAAGCAGGTCCACCAGCAGCTGTATCCCAAAGTTAAAGGTCACTAACAGCGTAATCTGGGACAGGGGAATCTGGTAGCTCCTCTGGAAGAACAGAAACAACAAGGGCGTAAAATTGTTTACGATAGCCTGCACGATATATCCCACGAAGCAGGCGGTGATGGTCTTATCATACTGGTTTTTCATGAAAATCCTTCTCCTCCGTCCCATAATCTCTTCATGATGATGATTATATCCCATGGCCTGGCACTTATCAATACCAAATCTTTCGCACCTCAAGCGCCACTTTAGTCCCGGACTCAAGCAGCTCTTTCTTCCCTGCTCCCCCCAGATGGATTATACTGCCAAGCATGAACCCGGCAGGCCTGCCCAAATTCGTCTGCTAATATAAGGATTCCATGAAAAGGAGAAAAACCATGCTTGATGATAGGAAAATGTTCCCCAATGACCTTGTCTTCGATACGCCCCCGCTTGTGCCGTCCCTCCATTCGCCCCTCTCCCACGCGTCCATCCGCCCCCTGCCCTTCCTGGGGATGTCGCCCAGGCAGCTGTACGCCAGAGCAGCCGCCGCGTCCAGGATGCGGGAAATGCCAAAGAAGCCAGAGCGGCCGGAGAAAAAAAGCCGTCTCAAGCAACTCTTGATTCCAATCCTGCGGCGGATAGGCTATACTGGAACCATGGAACCGGCGGCGGACGCGTCACCGGCAGCACATTCCTAAATTTCTATCCGCGGAAAAACAAAAAGAAAGACAAGAAAAGGAGAAAGATTATGTTCGATACCATGAAAGTAGCAAGAAAAATCAAAGAGGCCCGAATCGCCCGGAACATGACCCAGATGAACCTGGCGGACGCCATGGAGGTCAGCTACCAGGCCGTCTCCAATTGGGAGCGGGGCAACTCCTGTCCCGACATCGGCAAGCTGGAGCAGCTCTGCCAGATCCTGGAGATCAGCGTGGAGGAGCTCCTGGGCACGGACAGCGCTTCCAGGACCCTGAGCCGGATCATGGCGAAGGAGGACGCCCCCCAGGCGGATGCCAAGCCCATCACCATAGAGGAAATCCAGGAGGTGGCCCCGCTCCTGCCCCCCGCCAACATGGAGCAGCTGCTGGACGACAGCCTGGAAGGCCAGGAGGAAGGAGAAACCCTCGACCTGAAGGCAATCATAGGACTGGCCCCCTTCCTGGACGAGAAATATCTGGACGCCCTCATCAAAAGGGCCCAGGTGCACAGCCTGAAGGACCTCGCGGGGCTGGCCCCCTTCCTCAGCAGCGAGATGCTGGACTCCCTGGTGGAAAATGCCGACATAGAGGGAGATATCTCCGGCATCACCAGCCTGGCCCCCTTCCTGAGCAGCCAGGCCCTGGACGCACTGGTGGAAAAAGCGGAGAAAAAGGGGGACATCAGCGAAATCTTGGGCCTGGCTCCCTTTTTGAGCAAGGACACCCTGGACAGGCTCGTCCAGAAAATGCTTCCCTTGGACGACTGGAAGGGCATCACCAGGCTGGCCCCCTTCCTTGGCAGCGATACCCTGGACTCCCTGGTGGAAAAAATGGAGAAAAAAGGGGACATCAGCGAAATCCACGGCCTGGCTCCCTTTTTGAGCAAGGACACCCTGGACAGGCTCGTCCAAAGAATGCTGCCTACGGACGACTGGAAGGGAATCCGGGGACTGGCCCCCTTCCTTAGCAGCGAGGCCCTGGGCGCTCTGGTGGAAAACGCGGATCCGCAGAAGGATATGTCCCACATCGTTGCCCTTGCACCGTTCCTGGGGGAGGAGGCCCTGGCCAAAATCCTGGAAAAGCTCCCTGACGATGCCCATGTGAACATTTCCGGGCTCTACCCCTTCCTGTCCCAGAAGACCCTGCAGAAGATGGCCGAAAGCCTTATGCGGGGCGGCGATCTCCACGCCCTGAAGTCCATCGCGCCGTTCCTTTGAGGACATCTGTAAGCCCTGTTCCGGAGGCGGCGTCTATCCGGGAGCGGTCGCCTACCTCACCTGATGGCTGCAGTACCGGCAAGCCCCCAGCGCCGCCCCCGCCAGGGTCACGGACAGCGCGATAATGGTCATGAACAGCCTGTCCCTGTCCGGTGCCTCCAGGAACATGCCCGGGTAGGAAAAGGGGAAGCTGTAGCAGAAATAGTGCAGCAGGATATTGACGAACCCCCTGGGCAGCCTGTCCAGCACCAGCCTCAGGAACCCATAGGGGCCTATGTAAAGGAAGAGGGAGCGCACCAGTGAGGAAAAGGAATGCCTGCAGCAGGCGGAGACCGCGCAGGTCAGCGCCGCCACCGTCAGCGAGGAAAGCCAGCCGCCCAGGCACAGCGCTGCCAGCGCCTCTCCCATGGGCACATGGCCCCTCTCGAAAAATACGGGCAATCCGGCGATCCAGCTGCTGGCCCCAAGGCTCTCCGCCCCGTAGCACGCCACATGCTC
>CAOOJO010000406.1 GCA_948496895.1 uncultured Acetatifactor sp.
AATCCCCGGACTAAAGGACTAAATTCAAGCCTTGCTAATTTGGTATGCTTTGTGGTATGATAGGAAAAGATGTCGGGGCTGTCAGGGGGGCGGCCCTGGAAGAAAGACACGCAGAAAAGGATGCCACCAGGCTACAGCCATGCATAGAAATGAAGAAAATGCCAATATAAAACGGAGAGCAGGAGACGGTAAGCGTATGAGGGTGCTGATTATATGCTTAGTGGCTCTTGCTCTTTTTGCGACCGGCGGATGGTTTTATGTAGACAGCCTGGCCTATAAGACTGTGCGTGTGGAGGCAGGCATTGAGGTGTCCGCCTCAGACTTTTTGAAGAAGGAAGACAGAGGTGCCGTCTTCGCCCGGGACAGCCAGCCCTTCGACATCACGGTGCCGGGGGAATATCAGGTGCGGGTGAAAAGCGGCCTGTTCACCCATAGCTGCACATTGATCATCGAGGACACCATCCCGCCTGCGGCTCAGCCCGTGTCCGTGATGCACGAGGTGGGGGAGGCCTTCGGGGCGACGGAATTCGTGTCCGACATCACGGACGCCACTCAGGTCACGGTGTCCTATGTGAAGGAGCCGGACTTCTCCCGGACGGGAGAGCAGGAGGTCCAGGTCATCCTCACGGACAGGGGCGGAAACTGGACGGTGGTGGACGCGAAGCTGTACCTGATCCGGCTGGCGGAGGACGTGACCATGGAGGCGGGAGGGGAGATGCCGGGCATCGACAGCTTTGTGGAGGCGGGAAGGAACGCGGTGTTCCTGACACGGATGTCGGAAATCGATTCCCACAGGGTGGGAGAGCATGAGGTGCTGATAGACGTGGAGGGGGAGTCCTATGCCTCCACTCTGCGCGTGGTGGACACTGTGCCGCCCCGGCTGGAGGTCCATGATGTGGAAAGCTTCCTCCAGGTGCCCAGAAAGGCGGAGGATTTCGTCTCGTCCTCAGAGGATGCCACGGAGCTTACGTTCTCCTTCCGCCAGGAGCCGGATCTGTCCCTGACAGGAAGCCAGGAGGTGGAGATTGTGGCCAGGGACGGCGGAGGGAACGAGACATCGGCCCAGGCGCACCTGACGCTTCGGGAGGACACCCAGGCCCCTGTGATCCACGGGGCAGTTGACCTGGATTACTTTATCGGGGAAAGCATATCCTACCGGAAGAATGTCACGGTGGTGGACAACTGCCAGGAGGGCGTGACGCTGGAGGTGGATACCTCCGGTGTGGACTTAAGCACAGAGGGCACCTATAAGATTACGTACACGGCCACGGATCTGGCGGGCAACCATTCCAGCGCCACGGTGAACCTCACTGTCAGGACCAGGCTGTACAGCGAGGAGGAAATGTATGCTTACGCCGACGCGGTGCTGGAGGAGATTATAGAGCCGGACATGAGCCTGCGGGACAAGGCCTGGGCCATCTACAGCTATGTGCTGGGCAATATAGCCTATATCAACCACTCGGAGAAGGGGGACTGGATCCGGGCCGCTTACGAGGGTCTGGTGGATAAAAAGGGGGACTGCTATGTCTACGCCTGTACGGCCAAGGCCCTGCTGACCAGAGCCGAAATCCCCAACCTGGATATCCGCAGGATCCCCACCAGCTTCGAGCATTACTGGAACCTGGTGGACGTAGGGGAGGGGTGGTATCATTTCGACACCACGCCCAGGCCGGACCACCCTACCATCTTCCTGTGGACGGACGCGGAGCTGATGGAGTACAACGCCACCCATTATGGCGCGTTCAACTATGACCCGGCGCTGTACCCGGAAATCAATTGAAAATGAAGCCATGTTTTAGAAAGATTATACAATTACGAAACAACTTCATGTAGGAATAGGATACAAGTCGCGGTTAATATGGCAGTGGACGAGGAGGAAGGGGCAGGTACGGAAAGGCATGGTAAGCATATGAAGAAATTAGGTGTCATCGGCGGCCTGGGCCCTATGGCGACGGCATATTTCCTACAGCTGCTCACCCAGATGACCGATGCGGAGACGGATCAGGAGCATATGGAGATTCTGATCCACAGCAGACCTCAGATTCCCGACCGCACCAGGTTCATTTTGGGCCAGAGCAGGGAAGACCCCCTGCCCCAGATGATAGAAGTCGGAATCGACTTGAAGAGTCAAGGGGTGGAGGTGATTGCCATCCCCTGCATCACAGCTCATTATTTCCGGAAGAGTCTGGAGAGAGAGATAGGCATTCCCGTTCTGGATGCTATCCAGGAGACGGCGCTTTGCCTGAAGGAGGCGGGAATCTGCAGGGCAGGCATCCTGGCTACGGACGGCACGATCGAGAGCGGGCTGTTCCAGCGGGCCTTTGAGGAGGAGGGAATCTCGTCCATGCTGCCTGACCGAATGAGTCAACAGATGCTCATGGACATCATCTATAAAGAAGCAAAGGCTGGTCGGCCGGTGGATTATCCGGCATTCTGGCGGGTGGCCCAGGGGCTGTTCGACGGAGGAGTCCAGGCCGTGCTCCTGGCCTGTACGGAGCTGTCTTTGGTGAAACGGGATCTTGCCCTGGGGGAGGGATTCCTGGACGCGATGGAGGTGCTGGCGAGAAAGGCCGTGCTGACCTGCAGCCGCCTGAAGGGGCGCTATGAATGTCTGCTGGATTGCCATGGCCGGGCAGAATGAGAGGAACCTGCAGGGGTGGACACAGCAGCCTTCCCTGGCGGGATTCGGAGGATCGAGCATGCAGAACAATGTACTGGATTACTTAAATGAAATCGTAGGAAGGAAACCTGGAAAGACAGCCTATTCCGACGGTGCCAATGCCTTAAGCTTTCAGGAGGTCTATGACCTGAGCCGCGGCGTCGGGAGCTTCCTCCATGGAAAAGGCATCTATAAAAAGCCTGTGGTGGTATTCATGAAGAAGTCCCCCGCGGAGGTGGCCGCTTTCTTCGGGGTGGTCGCGGGAGGAGATTTCTATGTGCCCATTGACGAGGAGATGCCTGCGGGAAGGATTCAGCTGATACTGGACAATGTGCAGTCGCCCCTCATCCTCTGCGACCGGGAGACCCTGGAGACGGCCCGGACGTTCCGGATCGGGGAGGGGGAGCTGGCGCTCTTTGAGGAGGCCTCCCGGTGCGGAATCGATGACGCCGCCCTGGAGGAGATTCGTGACCGCGCCATCGACACGGATCCCATCTACATCGTCTTCACCTCCGGCTCCACGGGAATCCCCAAGGGCGTGGCGGCATGCCACAGGTCTGTAATCGACTACATAGAGCGGCTTTCGGAGATTCTGGAATTTAACGAAAA
>CAOOJO010000407.1 GCA_948496895.1 uncultured Acetatifactor sp.
GGCAGCCTGTTGTCTGCACGCACGTATCCGAGGCCGGAGCTCGCGAGGTGCTGATAAGCCTCAATGGCGGTAGCGTGTTGTCTGCGCGTAAGTATCCGCGCAAAGATGACGGGCGGGAGTTGATTCTCCCGCCCGTCGCGTCATAGGAAAGCCTTATACAGGAGCAACGCGTTAAGCTGCGCCTATCGGCTTTCGCCGCTTACTTATACTCCTTCATATAATCCCCATGCGCCTCAATCAAATCATCGCACATCGCCACGATTTCGTCCAGGGAAAGCTCCGCCGCGGTGTGGGGATCCAGCATGGCGGCCTGGTAGATGGCCTCCCGCTTCTTGGTGACGGCGGCCTCGATGGTCATCAGCTGGGTATTGATGTTTGTCATGTTCATAGCGGCCAGCTGCACCGGCAGGCGGCCCACCTTGCAGGGATGCACGCCCATATTATCGATCAGGCAGGGCACCTCCACGCAGGCGTCCGCGGGCAGGTTGGAGATCAGCCCCTCGTTGAGCACGTTGCCGCCGATCTTGTAGGGAACGCCGGTGACCACGGCCTCCATGATGTAGGAAGCGTACTCCCTGGTGCGGTCATGGGTGACCTTGCCGTCGGCCAGGATGTCGTTCTTCTCCTTCTCCCAGCCCGCGATCTGGTTCACGCAGCGGCGGGGATACTCGTCCAGAGGGATGTTGAATTTGTCAATCAGCTCCGGGCAGCGGCTCTTGATGAACCAGGGATTGTACTCCGCGTTGTGCTCACTGGATTCCGTGCAGTAGTATCCCAGACGCCGTATGTACTCATAGCGAACCATGTCCGTGTGCTTCTCCGTGCTGTTCTTCTCCGCGGCGCGCCTCTTGATTTCCGGATACAGGTCGTTGCCGTCCTTGTCGTAGATCTCCAGCAGCCACGCCATATGGTTGATGCCCGCGATGAGCTCCTTTCGGCCCTCCAGCTTGTCCTCCATGCCCAGG
Organism: uncultured Acetatifactor sp.; assembly: GCA_948496895.1. Lineage (GTDB taxonomy): Bacteria > Bacillota > Clostridia > Lachnospirales > Lachnospiraceae > Acetatifactor. The sequence goes on from CAOOJO010000407.1 coordinate 966, forward strand.
CCCTTCAGGAGCCCTTCGGAGCAGACCTGGACGCTGTGGCAGAGGCCTACGGTCTTGATATTGGTGTAGCGCTGCATATAGCCGGAGAGCATGGCCATGGGATTGGTGTAATTGAGGAACAAGGCGTTCGGGCACACCTCCTCCATATCCTCCGCGAAGTCCCGCAGCACAGGGATGGTGCGCAGGGCCCGCATGATGCCGCCTATCCCCAGGGTGTCGCCGATGGTCTGGCGCAGGCCGTACTTCTTGGGAATCTCGAAGTCCGTGACCGTGCAGGGCTCATAGAGGCCTACCTGGATGGCGTCCACCACGAAGTCCGCCCCCCGTAGGGCCTCCTTGCGGTTCTCCACGCCCAGGTAGGTGCGGATCGTGGCGCGGCCCTCGTTGGTGTTTTTGTTGATTGCGCTCAGGATGATCTCCGACTCCTCCAGGCGCTTGGGGTCGATGTCGTAAAGCGCGATGTCGCTGTCTCGCAGGGCGGGCGTGCACATGCAGTCCCCCAGCACGTTCCTGGCAAACACGGTGCTGCCAGCTCCCATGAATGTGATTTTAGGCATTTTTCGCTCCTTTCGCCGCGGCGGGGCGGCTATTCGTAAAAATTTTTCATTATACCTGATATCATATCGCCTTTTGAGGAAACGCGATAGGGATTATGTTTCGAGAAATTGGATAAATGTTGCATGCGCTTTGCAAAAGAGATTGCAATCGGGGACGGGGCGGGCTATACTGGAAGGGAATCGTGCAGACATGAGGGCTTGGGTACGGAACGGCGGGGAAGCAGCGCCAAAAGGCGGCAGCCGACCGGGCAGCAGTGCTAAAAAGCGGCAGGTGGACGAGCAGCAGACGACGGGAAGCAACGCCAAAAAGCGGCAGCCCACCGGAGACAGGAGGACATCTATGGCAGAGCTGAAAGAATACTACCAGGAAATAAAGTCCGGCGATGCGCTGGCGTTCTACTTCTGCGGCTGGGAGAAGTGCAGGCCGGGGCATTCCTTCGGGCCGGCGGTGCGCCCCCATTTCCTGTTCCACCTGGTCCTGTCGGGCAAGGGGCATTACGACAGGGCGGGAGAGCGGTACGAGATAGGCCCGGGGCAGGGCTTCCTGATCCTGCCGGGGGAGTCCACCTGCTACCAGGCAGACCAGGAGGATCCCTGGGAATACTGCTGGATCGGCTTCGGGGGCAGGTCGGCGGCGGGCATCCTGCGGGAATGCGGCCTGGGGAAAGAGACGCCCATCTACCGGGACAGGAGCGGCGGGCGGCTGCGCAGGGAGATGATGCAGCTGGTGGACTCCTTCGGCCACGGCGACGTGAACAGCTATATGCTGCTAGGCAGGCTCTACCTGGCATTGTCCTATATGATGCCGAAGCAGCCCGCCGGGGGGACGGTGGCCCAGGACTATGTGAACCGTGCCCTGGACTTCATCCACAACAACTTCGGCTATGAGATCGGCGTGGCGGAGATCGCCCGGACGGTGGGGATAGACCGCACGTACCTGTACCGCATCTTCAGGCAGCAGGTGGGGGAATCCCCCAAGCGGTACCTGACGGCCTTCCGCCTGCGCATGGCGGCGGGGATGCTGGAGGAGACCAAGCTTCCCGTGACGGAGGTGGCGCTGTCCTGCGGCTTCAAGGAGGCCTCCCTGTTCGACAGGCAGTTCAAGGGGACTTACGGCTGTACGCCGCTGCAGTACAGGAACAGGACAAAAAGCTGAAATCGCAGAAGAGGGGAACCCAGGAAATCCATGATGACATCCATGACATATTTGCTATGTCTGTTCTGCACTGAAACCAATATAAAATTATAGTAAATTTGAACAGAAAACAGAAAAAATGTATAAATACCACAAAAAGGCTTGAAAAGAAGCAGAGATATGCTATAATAAACCAAAAACATCATAGCAAATAATACAAAATGAAGCAAAGGAGGTTGCTATGGCAGGGATTGTTGAAAAATTCATAAAGCTAAAGACATCCATCGGCGGGAACCGGGAGAAGACAGGGTACGAGGATACCTTCGGCATGCCCAAAGAAGAGCAGGCGCACATCACGCGCCCCAACAAGGCCAACAACAGGATTGTCAACGAACTGGAGTTCGCCCTGCATGTCTCCCGGGAGGACGGCGGGCGCTATGACGGCGTGCTGGAGCAGGCGCTGGATTTCCTGCTGGGGAAGATGGGCGCACAGGGCGTGCTGACCAATCAGGACTGCGAGGCGGCGGAGGGAATCCTGTCGCCCATGGCGGAGGAGGCCAAGAGCTACAAGCTCATCCTGGCCGCCCATGCCCAT
>CAOOJO010000408.1 GCA_948496895.1 uncultured Acetatifactor sp.
GGAGATGCTCGAAGTTGGGCTCGTTGGCGGGATTCTCCAGCTCCAGCCCCTCATGGCTGATGTGCCAGATATTGCGGTCGCGGCTGTAGGAGGAGTCCGCGGAGAAGGGCAGGTGGATGCCGTGGGCCTTGCAGTACTCGATTTCGGATTCGCGGGAGTCCATGGTCCACTTGTCGTTCCTCCAGGCGGCGATGATCTTGATATCCGGGGCCAGGGCCTTGATGCCGAGCTCGAAACGGATCTGGTCGTTGCCCTTGCCGGTGGCGCCGTGGCAGATGGCGGTAGCGCCCTCTTTCCTGGCGATCTCCACCAGCTTCTTGGCGATCAGGGGCCTTGCCATGGATGTGCCCAGCAGGTACTTGTTCTCATAGATGGCGTTCGCCTGGACGCAGGGGACGATGTACTCGTCGCAGAACTCGTCGATGACGTTCTCGATGTAGAGCTTGGAAGCGCCGCAGGACTTTGCCCTCTCCTCCAAACCGTCCAGCTCCTCCGCCTGCCCGCAGTCCACGCAGACGCAGATGACCTCGTAGTCGAAATTCTCCTTCAGCCAGGGGATGATGGCGGTGGTGTCCAGGCCGCCGGAATAGGCCAATACTACTTTTTCTTTCATGAATAAAAATCCTCCGTTTATTATGTATTGTCAGGTTGTTTTTTTGCCTTTACACACTATACAACATTCCACATGGAAATGCAAGGATTCCTTTTCAAAAACTTGGACAAAATTCATAAATATACGAAATAAATAAAAATATTCATAAAATGTGAATAAAATAGCTGTTGACGCCCCGTTTTGGATTTTACAGCTATGTCAGCATTTACGTAAAAGGGGCGCTTTTTGCTTGACAGAAAACCGTATTAGTTATATAATACGGTTATAAAAACTGTATTATACAACTGATACGGTTTGGAGCGTGGAAAATGATATCATTCGAAAGATTTGTGCTAGAGGACAGCGGCCCTGTGTACCTGCAGATCATGCGCTACATCAGGCAGGGGATTGCCGCGGGGGCCATCGGCGACAGGGAGGAGGTGCCTTCCAGGCGGGCGCTGTCCACTTTGCTTGGCGTGAACCCCAACACCATTCAGAAGGCCTATCATATGCTGGAGGAAGAGGGCATCATCCAGTCCCGCTCCGGCGCGAAGAGCTATACATGCGTGGACGCGGGTACCATAGAACGGATCCGCAGGGAGCAGCTCAGGAGCGAGACCTGCGCCTGGGTAAAGGCCATGAGGCAGATGGGGGTCTCCAGGGAGGAGGCCTGCGCCCTGGCGGAGGAATTCTGGGAGGCAGGGGATGCAGACGGGGCAGGGCCGGAAAGGTCTGTGGCGGAGAGCGGGAGGCAGAATGATGGCAGAAAACAATAACAGGCGAGGCATATCCGGCGTATTGTCCCTGTGGGCGCTGCTTGCAAAGGGCAGCTTTTACAAGGTGCTGGCGGTGGCGCTGTTCATGGCGCTGGCGGAGACAGCGTTGTTCCATCGCACGCCGGGGGCGCCCTTCGAGATGAAGATAGAGGAGAGCCGGATTCACTTTGTGTTTCTGGCAGCGCTGGGGACGGCATTTTTTCTGTTGATCCGGACAAACAGAATTCTGGACAATGAAGGACGGTATACCGTAATGCGGCTGAAAGTCACGCAGGCAAAGCTGTTTGCCACAAGGACGGCTTATGACGTGCTGTGTCTGCTGATGCTGTTTGGGGTGCAGGCGGGTCTCGTGCTCTGGTTTGCGGAAGGCTACAGGCGCATGCCCGGAGCACTGGTGGGGCCGCAGATGGAATTTCTGGCCTTTTACCGAAACGGATTCCTGCACGGCCTGCTGCCCATGGCGGATTGGGGCAAGTGGGTGAGAAACGCTCTGATGCTCCTTGCCCTGGGCATGGAGGAGGCCGGAGGCGTGGGAAAACGGTACCGCACCACTCAGGTGGGCGTGTTCGTCCTGTCGGCTGCCTGGTTCGCGTCTCCTGTAGGTCTGGCCTGGCAGGAGATGGTATGCGACCTTGTATATGTGGTGGTGATCGCGGCGGATTTGTGGGATCTGCATGTGTCCTGCACAAGCGGAAGGATCCAGGGGGAGTAAGCCCAAAAACGTGGGAGGGAGGCGACAGGGCCATGAAGTTCTGGAAAGGTATGGGAAAGCGTTGGACAAGGTTGTGGCAATATTTCCCGCCGGGATATGATTTTCAGTGGGAGAGGGCTGTGGCAGCCCTGCTTCTGGCCCTGCCGTTATTTTTGAGCCTGCAGTATTTCGGGAAGCTGAGGGAGGCCGTGGAGCTGCTGTACTATGTGGACAATGCCCGGGGACGCGTGCTTCGGCCGGAGGCGGTGGCCATATCTTTTCTGGAACTGGCCGGGGGGTACGCAGGGCTGTTCCTTCCTTATTTCCTGTTCCTGGCGGCGATGGTGTTCCATCATTATTCCTACTACTGCCGGGACACCAGGAGCATTTATCTTTGCCGCCGTCTGCCCCGGGGGAGCTTTTTGGTGGACAGCTGCGCCCGGGCGCCGCTACTGGGCATGGCCGTGGGCGTGGCGGCAGGGGCAGCGCTGGGATTGCTATATTATGGAATCTATCTGCTGGCAATGCCCGGGGAGTGCGGCCCCAGGTTCCTGTGAGCAGGAAGGCGGTCAGAAAGAGAGACGAGAGAGGAATCATCATGCTGGAAATCAGGGGGCTGAACAAGACATACTTTGACAGAATGGGAACCAGGCAGGTTCTGTTCGATGTGAATCTGACAATTGCGCCCGGAGAGATCGTAGGGCTGTTCGGGGAAAACGGCGCGGGAAAGACTACATTGCTGAAGTACATTCTGGGATTCCTTCCTTTCAAAGGAGAAATCCTGCTGGACGGAAAGCCCATTGACAGGCGCGGCATAGCAAGGCTCTCCTTTGCCACCTGTGAGCATTCCTTTTTTCCGAACCTGACACCGGATTCCCACGCGGAGTTCTATCAGATGCAGTTCGGGACGTTTCGTCACAGGAGGTTTGAGACTTTGATGGAATTCTTTCGGCTGCCCCGGCGGACGGCATTGAAAAACTATTCCGCCGGGCAGAAGAATCAGTTCGAGGTCATCATGGCGCTGTGCCAGGGGGCAGAGTACATCCTGATGGATGAGCCCTTTGCCGGGAACGATGTGTTCAACAGGGAGGATTTCTATAAGGTGCTGCTGGGAATCCTGGAGCCGGAGGAGACGGTGTTTTTGTCCACCCATCTGATCGAGGAGGTGGAGCGGTTCATCGGGCGCGCCG
>CAOOJO010000409.1 GCA_948496895.1 uncultured Acetatifactor sp.
GCTTCTTTATGGCAACAGGATTTTAATTTCCCGCTAGGGTCAAAGGAGCCGTCCTCCATGCCCGCCTGTCCCGCATCTGGGATAGTGTAGTAGTCCTCAAACCATCGCACGGACTTCCCGTTGTATTGCAGTCCGTCCTTACCGGCATTGTATACCAGGCCGAACTGCTCATACAGGGAAAAGAGCTCCTCGCGGGGTACATGCTTTCCGCCGCTCCATCTCCCCGATTTTATCCACGATGAATTCCACAATCCCCCTCTGCTCCCTATCCATCGTCTCCCGCTCTTCCTCTTCGGTCAGCTCCGATTTGAACTTCCCCAGGGCGGAAATCATCTGTATAGAAGCAAGGGGGTATCCCTCGTCCATCTTTTCGCTCTGTCTGTTCAGAAAGCAGCGGGCGGATTTGCATTCATAACGGTATCTCTCATCCCCGTCCACAATTGCCACGCCTTTCAGGAAGTATCCTTTCAGCATGCCATCTTGTCCGTACTGATTCACCAATCCCATATAATGCGCAATCATCTCAGCATCGCTCAGCCTTTTGCCATCCACTCTTCTCACATGAGTCCCCGGCTGGAGGCTGTCCGGCACGCCCTCCAGGAACAGGCCGTCGTCCAGCGCAATAGCAGGCATGCCGCTGAGCCTGTTGTAGGCACCTGCTTTCAGGAGGGCATTCTCCACCGGATTCCTCCCCGACTCGTCCACCTGGCAGCGGAGATTCAAATCCTCCGGCGTCAGGATGTGGATGCCACATTCTTTTAGCCTGTTGCCATAATATCTGATTTTCGCTTTGTTCGTGGTCGCTAAGAGGTATTTCATCTTCGTTCGCCTTTCCTCCTGTTCTGCCTGGGAAACATGCCATTGCGAAAGTCGGGAACGGCGGGGTGAACCAGGCCGCCTATTCCCTGCTCTGCCTAAAGCTGATCGTCTTTGAAGAGTACAGGCTGGAATCAGACTGACCCACCTGCTCAGACGCACCTCTCCGTCATGATTGAAAGGATGGTCTGGTCCGTCTCCCGCATCCCCTGCCTGGCCAGGATGCCTACGTTGGCGATGGTGTTGTCCACTCCCTTGGTGACGATGCCGTCCCCGCTCTTGAACTCCTGGTGGTTTTTGTACATATGGTAGCCCAGGATGCCCGCGTCCACGCTGGCGGCAATCTTGGCGGCGCAGGAGGGCTTGGCCCCGTCGCAGATAGTGCCGCTGATGATGGCCACGGCGTTCACGATGGTGTGGGCAATGGTCTCGTAGCTGCCGTCCAGCAGATAGGCGATGCCCGCCCCGGCCCCCACTCCGGCGCTGACCGCCCCGCAGTAGGCGGAAAGGCGTCCGATGCCGCTTTTCTGATGGATGGTCACCAGGTCGCTGACCAGCAGGGCACGGTAGAGCTTCTCCTGGCTCGCCCCCAGATGCAGGCCATAGCGCACCACGGGCACGGAGGCCGTGATGCCCTGGTTGCCGGAGCCGGACAAAATCACCACCGGCAGCTCGCAGCCGCTCATCCTGGCATCGCTCCCGGCGGCGGCCCAGGCCTTGGCCTCGGTCTTGATGTCGTCCGGGTAGTCCGAGAGCAGGACGGAGCCGATGTTGGCCCCCCAGCTATTCCGCAGGCCCTCTTTTGCGATGGCGGTGTTGTAGTCAATCTGCTGGCGCAGCAGGGGCGCTATCTCCTCCAGGTCTGCCGTATCGGCGAACTCCAGGATATCCGCCACGTTGAGCACGCTCTTGTCCGTCAGGCTGTCCTCGGCGGAATCGGTGAGGGGACGTTCCAGCAGGACTTCCCCGTCCTTTTCCTCCCGGACGATGTTGCTGTGGCTGTTCGCGATATGTACCAGGGCGGTATGCTCCCCCGCCCGGCCTGTGAGCCGGATGTCCAGCAGCCGGTTAGTCCGTGCACAGACGATTTCCATGGGGACGTTTTGGGCGTAGGCCGCGATTTCTTCCTGCTTCTGTATGGGTACCCTGGCTATGACCTGGAGCACCTTTTCCGCGTCCCCGGCCACCACGCCTGCGGCTATGGCGGAGGGGATGCCCTTCCTGCCCCCGGTGTTGGGCACCACCACGCTTTTCACGTTCTTGATGATGTTGCCGGAAATCTCGGCATGAATCCGCTCCGGCGCCGCCCCCAGGATGTCCCGCAGCCTTGCCGCGGCGTAGGCCAGGGCGATGGGCTCCGTACAGCCCGTGGCGGGAACCAGCTCCTCCCGCAGGATTGAATTGTAAGCGTTTATGATTTCCGTGGTCAGCATGCTTTTCCTCCTTTGTCCCTCCGCTGTGCTTTATATCTCCTATTATAACAGCTTTTCCGGCCACTGCAAGACAAACAGGGGCGAAGCCTTGCGCTCCGCCCCGAAATGCCTGCTTACAGGTATACCATTCATTCAGTCCCTAAATTGAGGCTTTAGGATTTTACAGGGCCGGATTCAGAATTCCATTCCTTTCTGTGGCCCAGGTGGACGCCGATGTGCCCGATGCCAAGGATAATCGCGGCAGCCATCAGCGCGGGATTTCGTCCATAAACTGCCAGCATGATGAACGCCGCCACAGGCAGCGTGGCCCCGGCCACGGGCACGCCCAGAAAGCTGCTGTAGAAATCCCCCATGGTCTTTTCGCTTCGGAAATATCGCAGCCAGTAGAACTCATAGCACACCATCAGCAGGAAGGACAGCGCCAGCCACCAGCTTCGGCCCGACCAGGGCCTTATGTTGAAATCGGAAAAAATCAGGGCCAGACAGCTCACCAGGACTTCGCCTGTCCGCTCCAGAAGCACCAGTATCCTGTTCTCGTTGCCCGCATATTTTTCGTAGTCCCTGGGCTGGTTCCTTGTCCACAGGATGTTGGGCAGCATCAGCATCGCCAGATAAATCAGGCCTACATAGGAAAATCCAAAGTGCATTTTTTATCCCTCCGTAATTATTACGCAGGGGCACCTGGGGCTTGCTCCTGTCATGCCTCCGCTACAAGCAGCCCCTCCCGCCCCATAGGCAGCTCCGCTGCCAGAGGTCATCAGCTCAACGCAAACAGCTTCGCCCCATGGGCAGGCACGCCGGCACTAAGCACGCCACATTCCAGTCCTGTCCTCTCGCCGCTCCACAGCTCCAGGGCCTCCTGTGCCTGGGCTCTGCCGACTCTGGCGAACTGCTCCACCCTGGTGCAGGCGCAGGAAATCACCGTCTCCTTCTCCCCCAGGTTGAAGAGCACCAGATACCGCTCCCCGGTCT
>CAOOJO010000410.1 GCA_948496895.1 uncultured Acetatifactor sp.
GGGCATACCCACCGCCCTGTGCTGCCTGAAGAGCCTTCCTTCTATTATAATACAGGAAGCTGCGTCCATCCCCGCTGCATCACCTGTATCGAAATCCAGCGGGGGGAGATGACCCTGGTGAAATGGATCATGGACGCCCGGGCGGACAGCGTGCTGTACGTGGCCAGGGAAGTGATTTCCGGCCCCGTGGAGATACTGGGGCCAGGTTCCTGTTGAATTTTGCCAAAGGGTTCTATATAATAGGATTTATACCGCAGCTGGGGCATACTGTAAATTTGACTGGTGTGCGGCATACATCAAAGATACAGGAGGGCGACATGAATCTGGATCTATTCACGGTGGCACCGGGGGAGAAGCCCCTGGACAATCTGAAGGCGGCCTGCGGGTTCGCCGGAATCTTCAAGGAGATCGGCATCATCGGGGACTCCCTGTCCTCCGGGGAGTTCGAGTCCCAGGACGAGGAGGGCAATACCCTCTACCACGACATGTACGAGTATTCCTGGCCGGCGGTCCTGGAGCGGCTGACGGGGACGGTGTACCGCAATTACTCCAGGGGCGGCATGACCGCCAAGGAGTACCTGGAGAGCTGGGCGGACCAGAACGGCTTCTGGCAGTGGAACCAGGCCTATATCATCGCCCTGGGGAACAACGACATATTCGGCGCGAACCAGCCCGCGGGCAGCGTGGCGGACATCCACCCGGAGGATCCGGCGGCCAACCCGGATACCTTCCTCGGCGACATGGGACGGATCGTGTCCAGGCTCAAAGCTATGGAAAAGGATGCCCGGATCTTCCTGGTCTCCATGCAGAGGCGGGGGGAGGAGCAGGCGGATGCGACCATCTGCGCCATCGCCGATGAGATGAAAAAGATGTGCGGGCTGTTCTCCTATACCTACCTGATCGACATGGCCCATGACGGGCCGGCATATGACGAGGAGATGCGGAAGAGCTTCGCCATGGGCGGCCACCCCAATGCCATGGGGTACTATGTCTATGCCATGATGATAGGAAACTATATGGACTATATCATCCGTGAGAACCCAAAAGACTTCTTCGAGGTGCCGTTTATCGGGAAGGGATATAAAAACAGGGACATCGAGAGATGCGGGACAGAAGGAGGTAAGGAGACATGACAGAGAAAGAGAGGCAGGAGCGTATCGCGAAGGGGTATCTCTGGGAGGACACCCAGGAGTACATCGCCCAGCAGGCCCGGGTGAAGGATCTGATGTATGAATTCAATACTTCCAGGCCCAGCGAGATTGAGAAGAGGAATGGGCTGGTGAGACAGATGTTCGGGAGCGTGGGGGAGGATGTCTGGGTGAACCAGCCGCTGACCCTGGCGGTGGGCTCCACAGTCACCATAGGGGAGGGAACCTATATCAACTCCGGGTTGATCCTGGTGGACGATTACAAGATAACCATAGGGAAGGGCGTCCTGATCGGAACCAGCGTCACCCTCTGCACCACCGGCCATCCAATCGACCCGGAGAGGCGGGCGGAAGGAACCATGTATTCCTTCCCCATCACCATCGGAGACGGGGCCTGGATAGGAGCCGGGGCGATCGTCCTTCCGGGAGTCACCATCGGCAGGTACGCGGTGATCGGGGCCGGGAGCATCGTGAACAAGGACATTCCGGACTATACGGTGGCGGTGGGGAATCCCTGCAGGCCTATCCGGAAGATTGATGAGCGGGACAAGGAGTATTACTGGAAGGACAGGAGATTTGACGGACGATGTACGGAAAAGACTTGACGAAAACGGCTGGCACGCATGACGCGCCAGCAATACTGGAGGGCGGATAATGATTGATTTACATCTACATCTGGACGGATCCATAGACCCAGGGGATATGCCGCGCCTGGCAGAGCTGTCGGGGGCCGCGCTTCCACAGGTGGGCGGGGAGGAACTGCGCAGCCTCCTGTCCGTGGAGCCGGACTGCAGGAACCTGGGGGAATATCTGGAGAAATTCCAGCTGCCCCTTCGGGTGCTGCAGACCGGGGAGAGCATGGAATTTGCCGTCTATCGGCTCCTGGAGAGACTGGACGGGCAGGGGCTGTGCCATGCGGAGATCCGGTTCGCCCCGCAGCTCCATCTGGAGAAGGGGATGACCCAGGAGGAGGCCGTCAGTGCGGCAGCGTCAGGGCTCCGGCGGGGAATCAGGGATTTTAGGCTGTCGGCCGGATTGATTCTGTGCTGCATGCGCGGGGAGCGAGGCAGGGCGGAGAACATGGAGACGGTGGCCGTGGCGGAGCGCTTCCTGGGGCGGGGCGTCTGTGCCCTGGACTTGGCGGGGAACGAGGCCGCCTATCCCACGGACAGGTTCTCCGATGTCTTCCACAGGGCCATGGAACGGGAAATCCCCCTGGTCATCCATGCAGGCGAGGCCGCAGGGGCGGACAGCGTCAGGACGGCCCTGGAGCTGGGCGCTGTCCGCATCGGACATGGGATTCATGCGGCGTCGGACGATGGAGTGATGGAAATCCTCCGGGACAGGGGCATTTTCTTAGAGCTGTGCTACTCCAGCAACCTCCAGACAAGGGCGGTAGGCTCGCCGGAGGAATATCCGCTGGAGAGGTTCCTGGACAGGGGGATCCGCGCCACCGTCAATACGGACAACATGACCGTATCCGGCACCAGCCTGAAGAGGGAGTACCTGCTGCTGCAGGAAAGGTTCGGGCTTGACGTGGAGGCGCTGAAGGGGCTGGCAATCAACGCGGCGGACGCCGCCTTTGTCACGGAAGGGCAGCGGACGGCCCTGAAGGGACGGATAGAGAGGGAGTTCCCGCTGTGGCTGCGCGCCGGAGGGCACTGAAGCGGCAAAAGGGAAGTGACATGGGGATCGGACTGTGCTAAAATAGAAATACAGGGACGGCGGACATAGCGCCGTCAGGATAAAGGAGGGGCAGGGCCGGATGAGATATGACAAGATCACGGGCTTCGCGGACGAAATCGCGGAGGATGTGGATACCCAGTTCCGGGTGCTGAACAAGCTGGATATCAGGTACTTTGAACCCAGGGGAATCGACGGGAAGAACATTGCGGAGCTTTCTGACGGAGAGGTGGCCGCGCTGAAGGAGAAGATGGAGCGCTGCGGGATCAGGGCGTCCTCCATCGGCTCCCCCATCGGGAAGATAAGGCTGGACGAGGACTTCCGGGCGCACTTTGAGAAGTTCCGGCGGGTGGTGGACATCGCGGAAAGGCTGGATGCCGGATATA
>CAOOJO010000411.1 GCA_948496895.1 uncultured Acetatifactor sp.
AGGGAAAAGGCCACGGCGAAGTATCCGGCGGCGATGGGGATGCCGTCCCGGATGCCGTTTGCGAAAGCGGTTTTGTTGTTGGACATATCTGTAGTCTTTCCTGCCCTGTTCTTATGCGGGCATTGTGTGGATGTAATTCTTGACAATGATATCTTATACGACTTCATCCTTTTTTTCAAGGCAAAAATTATCAGCCCCGCCGGCTTCGGGAAGAGGGCTGTGCTGGTACTGACTGGGGGTTTGGCCGGTGTACTTTTTGAAAAGCGTGGCGAAATAGTTCGGCGTGTCGAAGGAAAGCCTGTCCGAGACCTCCGCGACGGAAAGCCCCTGCCTCAGCAGCTGCCTGGCCCTGGCGACCTTGACATAATTGATGAAGGTCCGGGGCGTGGCTCCGGTCTCCTCCCTGAATTTGGATTTGAACCGTGACAGGGAGAGGCCGCAGCACGCCGCGACATTTTCCAGGGCGATTGGTTCGTCTATATGCTCATGGACATAGACGATGGCTTCGCTGATTTGATCCGCGTGGGCGGATCTCAGCTCGCGGGAAAGCAGGATGATGCGGTAGAGGCAGCAGGTGAAAAGCTCCTGTCCCAGCGCCTTTGTGATCGGATCGGAGGACGCGAGGCAGAAAAAGGCTTCCCTGAGCTGAGCCTCCAGGGCGGCATTTCCGCGAAAGACCCGGGGCAGCCCCTGGAGGGCACGGGCCAGCAGGGAGGCTTTCTGCTCACAGAAGGTCTGCGGGAGCATGGAGAGCCGGAGCTGAAACCACATCAGGTCGCTGATATGCTCCGGAAAATCGCCGGAACTGTGGGGCTCCTCTGTGCGGGCTACGAAAATATCGTGGCCGGTGAGCTGGAAGAGCTGCCCCTCCGCCTCATAGGCCTGAAAGCCTTTGAGCAGGAAGACGATTTCCATGCAGTCGGGATGCATGTGCAGGGCCAGGGGCTTTTCGGCCCTGTCGAAGTTCTGGATGCCGAAGGTCTGCAGCCATGGAAGCTGTGTCTGGGCGCAGGAGAGGATTTTCCGGCGGGGCGTCCAGCACGACTGGTCGATTACAGGGATCATAGCATTCTTTCCTTTCCACGAACCTGTGAAGCGTATAAATCCGTATCAAATATGTATTTGAATGCGGAAAGGCTTTCTATTTATTATAATTGTTTTTGTGATGAATACAATAGGGTTTACGGGGATTTTTCAGGGAAGGAGGTTGCTATGACATCCAAAGAACGTGTGCTGGGCACACTGGGTTTTACCAATACGCAGGACCGTGTCCCGAGGCAGCTGTGGTCGCTACGGAAATATTTTGAGGATCGTTCCCAGGCTGATCGACCTGGGGCTGGATGCGGTCAACGGCCAGCTGTTCTGCATGGGGATTGAAAACCTGGAGCCGTACAGGGGAAAAATCACTTTCTGGGGCGAAATCGACAGGCAGCATCTCCTGCCGGAAGGGACGGAGGCGGACATCGACCGGGCGGTGGAGGCGGTCTACAGGGCTCTGTGGCAGGACGGCGGCTGCATCGCCCAGTGCGAGTTCGGGCCGGGAGCCCGGCCGGAGAACGTGTACCGGGTATTCCGGGCATGGGAAGGAATCAGGGGCTGACGGGCAGGCAGAATGACCGGAGGGAAGAGGCTGCAGAGGCATTCCATCGGCAGATGCGGGCATGCGCTGCCCGGGGATATGGAGGATAGGAGAAAGATATGACACACAGAGAGCGATTCATCAAGACATTGAAATGCGAACCCATAGGCGGCCAGGTCCCCACGTTTGAGCTGGTGTTCTTCCTGACCATGGAGAAATTCGGCAAGGTCCATCCCAGCCACCGCTATTACGGGCAGTGGAACCAGATGAGCCGACAGGAGAGAAGCCTGCACATGGACGAGATGGCCCAGCTGTACATCGACACCGCAAGGGCGTATGGGCACAGCGCCATTTTCGTGCATCCCAATCCGGGCGGGGTGGAGAATACCCAGTGGCTCCTGGAGCTGATCCGCGAGAAGAGCGGCGACGAGTATTTTATCATGATGCACGGCGACCCCACATGGGCGATTCCCGACGGGGAGGGCATGATGGAGTTCTCCGTGCGGATGTACGAGGATCCGGAGGGGATGAACCGGGAATCCCGCAGGCGCCTGGACGACGCCCTGGAATTCGCGGCGGCGCTGGACCGGAAGGGGCATCTGCACGACGGATTCGCGCTGTGCTCCGACTATTGCTTCAATGTGAATCCGTTCTTCAGCGGGGAGCAGTTTGACGAGTTCATCGTCCCCTATCTGAAAGAGGTGATCGCGGAATACCGAAAGATGGGCTATTACACGATAAAGCATACGGACGGGAACATCATGCCGATCGTGAAGAAGATGGCGGACTGTAAGCCGGACGCGATCCATTCCCTTGACCCCCAGGGCGGCGTGTCCATTCCCCAGGTGAGGAAGATCATCGGGAACGACATCGCGCTGGTGGGCAATGTGAACTGCGGCCTCCTGCAGACGGGGACCGAGGAGGAGTGCCGCGGGGACGTGATGCGCGCGCTGCGGGAGGGCATGGCGACGGGAAGGGGCTATATCTTCGCCACGTCCAACTGCGTCTATACGGGGCTTGGCCTGGACCGCTATGAGATGATGATGGATCTCTGGAGGGAGTACGGCAATTATGAGGATTACGAGAAGAACTTCGGATAGGGCCTGCAGGCCGCCAGGAGGCTTTGGCCATTGCCGCATGGGCAGTTCGTGGCGCGGCGGCCTTTGATAGGAGGATGGACTATGAGAGAATTTCAGCCGGATTACAGGCATGTGGAGAACGCGGCCAGGAACAGAGAGGCATCCCGTCTGCCGTTGTATGAGCACCTGGTGGATTTCGGAAAGATTGGGGAATTCTACCATAAGAATTGGCTTTGACGTGGACTCGGTCTGCTCCTTAATGACAAAAAATAGAGCATATGGATTTCAGTTCCTATATGCTCTAACGCCGTTCCGATATTTGATTTTGATTGATATGATTGATTATGCTAACTGCATGACCTCTGATTCAATTTCTTTTATGTCACTTTCCAGTAATTCAGGAAAATACTCGCTGACCTCATCAATATTTATTTTCCCTTTTTTTAACATAAGCATTGCTTTTTCCATTAGAGTCTCTCTTTTAATATCTTTCTCATAAGTCCTCATAATCTGCTCGTCATCAAATAAACTCATCATAATCGTTACTACC
>CAOOJO010000412.1 GCA_948496895.1 uncultured Acetatifactor sp.
TGCTCGGAAATCAGCAGTCGCCCGCCGTAGAGGGACTTCCCCATACTGCCCAGCACCCCGGCGTAGCCCGTAGCCACACAGTGGTACAGATCCGCCTTCGGCAGCTCCATCTTCAGTGCGAACAGCAGCGGCAGGTACACCGATCGCATGGTCCAGAGGAAATCGGAGAAGTTCAGCTGGCTGTACTGCAGATCGTAATATTCCCTGACGATATGCAGAAAATCCTCCCCCATCAGCAGTCTGTCCAGAGAGACCGCGCCCTTCTGGAACAGCTCGAACAAGGTCTCCCAGTCCACCTGCTGATTCATCACCAGGCTGCGGAAGGCCGCGTATTCCCTTTTGCTCAGCCTGTGCCCGCGCCACCCCTTCCGGTTCCAGTCCACATCCTGGAGGTAAAGCTCATGCACCTCCGTCACGTTCTCCGGTAGCTGGTAGATGAATTTGCCGCTCTGATCCCGGCTGCTTATGATCGTCACTATGACGAACTCTACCTTGGGAAAAGACTGTATAAGTCCGTGTATCCAGCTTGACACGCCGCCGGCCACATATGGATAACAGCCCTCCACTATTATGCAGACTCTCATTCCTGTCTCCTTATCCAGATTCCCCGCGCTCCCCTGACTGCTATCGGTAGAACCGCTCTTCAGCGGGTTCCAATGTCACTGTGACCTGCTCCTGGTCTACCTCGATCAGGTAGGCGCCCTCCTCCAGCTCCTGCCAGCTTCCGCCCTCCATATCCCGGATGGCCTCATTGTGGGTCCGCAGGACGAACCAGGCCGGCCCCGCAAGCCCTTCCACCTGCAGATGTATGGTGTCGTCTATCCTGCCGTCCTGATAATCCACTGCCAGGAACTGGCGGATGCGGGCATCGCTCTCGGATACGGTAGTCCTGGCAAAGTCCGGGAAGGCCTGGCCGTAGGTGCCCACGGTGGTGCCCAGGGCTTTCGAAAGCTGCCCCCAGGTATCCTCATCCCCCTCCGGATACGCCACCCTGGACAGGTCGAAAGCCATGTTGAAATATCCCAGGGCCGTCTCCGTGCACCGCACCAGGAAATCGTTCTCGTAAGTATACGCCAGGCCGTCTCCCAATATCTGCTGTGCCGTCACGTTCTCGGACAGGAACTCTACCGGCATGTACCGGGTCTCGTCATAGTCCCTGACCACCGTCCTGACAGGCTCCAGCAGCTCCTCATCCAGGGCGTCCCCCAGGCTGCCGTCCTCCATGTCCCCCGCGTAGAAGGAGGAGAAGCCATAGCCCCCCAGGGCGTCCTCCAGGAAGGAAGCGTCCGCGGCCAGCTTTTCGGCAAGCGGCGTATCCGACATGTTCAGGCCCCACAGGCCCGTCTCCGCCCCGCTCTCATTGAATATCTTCAGATAGTAGGCAAGCTGCTTTCCATCCGGCTCCCTGTGATCCCCGTAATCATACTGGGGCGTCATCATGCAGGTGGCCTTATAATGGTTCTTCTCCAGAACCGCCGCGATGTTGGGCCAGAGCAGCTCCTGGAACACCTGCTTCACGGAACGGCTGTAGATCCGCTCCATCTCCTGGGGGTTTTCGTCCGCCAGGCCGGGGTACCCTGCCAGAATCATGTTCTGGGCATTCACCACCGGGTAGAGTTCATAGGGATACATCTCCGCGGACATGGCGGACAGGATGCCCATTCCGGCCAGCCCCTCCATCATCCCTCCATTCACGGCGAACACGTAGGCCGTGCCGAAGCTCTTGCGCCATATCATGGCAGGGTAGTTCTCCGCCTTCACCTGCTCCCCTTCCGCGATTCCCCTCATGTAAATCTTGGTGCCGAAGCCGGGAAGGTACCAGGGGAAGGTCTTCTCTCCCGGGAAGGCCGCGCTCCCCGGCAGAAGCTCGTCAGACTCCCGGCTGGCCTTCTCCAGGTAAAAGGTCTCCCCGCCCAACAGGAATCCGCCCCGCAGATAGAAGCCCGTCACGGTGGTCTCCTCCTCCAGCACCTTCCGGATGCCCAATAATTCCCTTATCTCTTCGTTTTCCTGGATGACCGATACGTCCGGAAGGGTGGCGAACACCAGATGGGTCCCCTCCTCCAGGTAGGCCTGCAGGAGCTCCAGCTCCCCGTCGGACTCCCAGTCCACGCAGGCCGCGTCCAGCACCAGCAGCTCCGGCAGCCCTTCGCCGTCCCCCGCTGCCTCCAGGGCGGCCAGGGAGGGGTAGGCGGCTATGTCCCGCTTCGTGTAGGTGACCCAGGCCCTCACCACCCCGGCAAGGCCGCTGTCCTCCCCGCTGACGCAGATCACCCTGTCCCGGGACTCCGAAAGACTGCCCGGGGATTCCTCCTGCTCCTCCCTGACCGAATCCTGCGTTTCACTGTCAGGCAGGTACATATGAATCCTGGAAGGATAGTTTTCTGCCGTCTCCGTGTATCTGTTCACGGCATAATCGTTCCATCCGTCCTTCAGGCTGTTGATGCTCATGCATAGGAACAGCACCGCAATCATCAATATGGTGATTGAAAAAAAATTACGCCGTGAAATCATGCTCTTGCCTTTCTTATTCCAGTTCCGCATGTGTCCATGTAATACCCATGTCCGGCAGAACAATTTCTGTCCATAGTGCGGCCATAAATTGTTCTGGGGTATCCCATGGACACATGCTGTTTATTCCAGTTCCGCATGTGTCCATGTAATACCCATGTCCGGCAGAACAATTTCCCCTATCACTCGTTATAGCCGTAATCTATCGCAAAATTGTAAAGATTGTACGCGTCCTGTCGTACACGGTAGCAGACGAAGGCATCCGTCTCATAGTACACCTCCATCTCATTGGGGTACATCTCCCGGAAGGCCTGGGCCCAGTAATATATATGGGACATAGTCACCCATCTCTCCTCCCTTATGTACGGCAGGATGCCCTTCACCTTCGGCAGCGGCGTCCCGGCCCCCTTCCGGGATATCTCCCTGTCCGGGCGGATGGTGTTCAGGTAGTCCAGATAGAGGATGGGCACCTTCTCCACAAAGAAATACACCGTATCCGTAGGGATGGTGATCACAGGCTGCTCCTTCACCGACTCCTGCCCCCGCAGGAACTCGATCAGCTCATAGTGGTATCCTTTTCCCCAGGTCATCTGCTGCTCGTCATTGGCCGAACAGATCGTCCAGGAGGTGCTCCCCCTGTTCTCCCGCAGGATATTGGTCAGGCACAGTATGGCCTCGTTGGATT
>CAOOJO010000413.1 GCA_948496895.1 uncultured Acetatifactor sp.
AGGGGCGATAAAGGGGGAGAACAGACTGGCCACATTGTTGACAAAGTTGCATTCCCTGGGGCGGGACGAGGACGCAAGACTGGCCCTGTCCGACAGGCAGGTGAGGCTACGGCTGTATGAGGAACTATGCATCGGATGAATTGTCTGGGGGCCAGCCTGCCGTAACTTTTATGAACGAGCGTTTGACGAAATAGGTACACCGGCTGCTGGAGCTGTAGTCTGGTGGAATGAAGCCTAGCCGGAGTCTGGCCGGAACCGGCATTCGCCGAACGCCATATATGGCGGCTGCGGCTGCGGCGAAATCAGAAGAACCGCAGCTGCTCATAGTCCGTGCCGCGCTCTAAGGGGGCCGGGACTTTCCGCAGGAGCTCCTCTGTGCGGCTTTCGTCCAGGATCCAGCTTGCGGCCTCCTCCTCTGACAAGATTAGGGGCATGCGGTCATGAATCGGCTGCATGGAGCCGTTAGCCGCTGTGGTCAGGATGACGAAATGCTCTCCGTCCCGGTAGGGCCTGCAGCATCCTGCCAGGAACAGGGCCCCTCCCCGTTCCCGCCGGAACGAGAACTTCGTCTTGCGGGAATCCCATTCGTAGAAGGAGCTGGCTGGGACGATGGTGCGCCTGTGGCGGATGCCCTCCCGGAACAGGGGCTTTTCCGCGGCGGACTCGCATCTGGCGTTGAAGACCAGCCCCTTCCCGGCGCCCTGCTGCAGGGGAAAGCCCCACCGCAGCCAGGCGCAGCTTATGCGTCCGCCTGCGGCAAGGAGGACAGGGGCCTCGGCTGCCGGGCACACGTCCGTCTTCTGGATCCGCAGCAGCGCGGCGGCAGTCTCCCTGCTTGGCTCCCCCTGGATTTCCCGGATCAGCTTCTCGATTTCATTTGCCGTTTCATCGTCTATATAATATCTACCGCACATATATTTCGCCTTTCCGTATTTTATCTTTATAGAATGATTTTGGAATGATTACATTATACCCCAATCCTATCCGGTTTCAACCGATTTTATTTTCCATATGGTTTGCCTTTCCGGAACCGACATGATAAAATGGAGGGCGTAAGGGAGGGATTCAATGAACCATATGGAGGAAATGTGGGATTTTCCGGTGGTGGAAGGGGTGGATTTTCCGAATGCGAACCGGGTGCACCCGCTGATGCAGAGGAGGGTGGAGAAGCTGCTCCGCCATCTGCGGCAGGACGAGAATATCAAAAAAGCGGCTCTCTTTGGGAGCTCTCTGGAATTTCGGTGCAGCAGCTACAGCGATATCGATCTTTATCTGGAAAAATATCAGAAAGAGAAGAAGCTGGAGCCTCTGCCGGAGGTGGGATGCGAGGTGGACATTGTGACGAACCTCCCCCCGGAGTCTGCCCTGTACCGTGAGATAGACGCAAAGGGATTATTATTGTTTGAGAGGTGAGGATATGTGCGATGTGCGGCTGTTTCGAAGCGCAAGGCTGGATTTCGAGACTGCGAAAAAGCTGTGGGAGACCCAGTGGGATGACGAGATGATTTTAAATAACGCGGCCTATCATCTGCAGCAGGCGGTGGAGAAGGTCTTAAAGGGGGCCCTGGAGTGCGTAGGTGTTACGGTGCCCAACACTCACAAGATTACGAAATTGTTATCCATGATCACAGACAATGGCGGGGGCCTTGTCATAACGGACTGGATCGACGACCATTCCGAGATGCTCAGTGAATGGGAGGCGGAAACGCGATATAACATGGATTTCATGGTGGAAAGGCGAAAGCTGGACAGGGCCATGGAGGAAATCGGGCTTTTTTTCCGGCAGAACGGGATTCAAAAGCAGCTGCGCCCGGAACTGCAGGATGGGGCAGTGCGGGAGAAGCTCCTGCGCTGTCTGCCGGAATCCAGGCGGGAGTGCAGCGACTTCGAGCTGAACTGCTATTATATCATGTTCCGGAAGAGGGTCGAAGCCATGGGCTGATTCCCATCCCCCTGTGGGGCTATCCCCATTTCCCTACGGGGAATATCCCTACCGGAAATTCAGTACCCAACGCCCCTGCGTCTGGAAGAAAATCAGCCAGGCGCGGATGCACCTGTCCCTGATTACAAGGGTACAGTCATATTCCATGGACGGTATCCCGGCATACCGCTTTTTGGTCTGGGTATGCACCGTGATGTCCCGGATGGTCTGTATCTGTCCCTCTTCGTCTTTTAATTTAATCATCAACGGCGTTATCTTTCCGGTGCTGGTGCACCAGCATTCGCAGGCGACTTCCCGCTGTGTGCCCCGGAGGAGGCCGTTTTCCATCTTGCCGGCCATAGCGCCGGCATCTGCCGCTATTCCAAATGCCATTTTTATACTCCTATGCGCGTCGAAGCGCGCGTACCAATCAAGCTTCCCGTCATGCCGTCCGGGGCGTCAGTGCCGCTCTTGACCGCACACACAACGGAAAATGCGTTCTGCTGTCAAGGACAATTGACCGACTGGTGCGGGGCTGTCCCGTCCGGGACGCCCCCGCACATGTGGCTGACAGGCCGGTCCAGGAACGCGGCCCGCTTTACGATGTCTGTGCCGAACCGTTGCCGCAGGGCGTCCACCGTCCTGTCCATGACAGCCAGCTTCTCATAGTCGATTTCGTCAAAAAGGCTCATCTGCCTGCCGCAGGCTCCGTACCTGGCCCCGCCGGTGTGCACCCCCAGATGGCGGATGGGCCTGCCGTCCCAAAGCTCTGGGAAAAGCTCCCTTGCGGCGTGATAGATTTCCAGGGTCAGGTCAGTGGGGGAAGCCAGGGCCCTCTGGTGGGAGAAATAGGACAGGTCCGCGTACCGGATGCCCACGGAGACGATGGAGACCTTTGCCCTGTCCGCCCGCAGGCGGCTCCCCAGCGTCTCCGAAAGGGCCAGCAGCACCAGGTCCGCCGTCTCTGTGTCCGTCACGTCGAAGGGCGTGGTGGTGCTGTTCCCATAGCCCTTGTTGGGGGCGGGAGATGCCAGCACCGGGGACAGGTCTATGCCGTTTGCGAAGCCCCAGAGGGTCTCCCCCTGCTTCTTCAGGACGGTCTTCAGCCATGCGGGGTCGGCGGCCGCCAGGTCCCCGATGGTGGAAAGCCCCATGGAGAACAGCTTCTTTGCCGTAGCAGGGCCTACGAAGAACAGTTCCGACACGGGCAGAGGCCACATCTTCCCCGGGATCTCCTCCCGGTCCAGGGTGTGGACG
>CAOOJO010000414.1 GCA_948496895.1 uncultured Acetatifactor sp.
CGCCGGGAAGCCCTTTGTCATCCGCCAGAACAACCCCAGGGAGGGGACGACCACCTTCCACGACGAGCTCTATGGCGACATCACGGTGGAGAACGCGGAGCTGGACGACATGATCCTTATCAAATCGGACGGCTATCCCACCTACAATTTCGCCAATGTGGTGGACGACCATACCATGAACATCACCCATGTGGTGCGGGGGAACGAGTACCTGTCCTCCTCGCCCAAGTATGCCAGGCTCTATGCGGCCTTTGGCTGGGAGCCGCCCAAGTATGTGCACCTGCCCTTGGTGACGGATGAGAACCACAAAAAGCTGGCCAAGAGGGGCGGCAGCACCTCCTTTGAGGATCTGATGGAGCAGGGGTTCCTGGCGGAGGCAGTGGTGAACTTCATCGCGCTGCTGGGCTGGAGCCCGGAGGACAACAGAGAGATCTTTACGCTGGAGGAGCTGATAGAGGCTTTCGACTACCACAGGATCAGCAAGTCCCCTGCCGTATATGACATCGTGAAGCTGCGCTGGATGAACGGCGAATACATCAAGGCCATGGACTTCGACGCCTTTTATGGGATGGCGGAGCCCTATCTGAAGAAAGCCCTGACCAAGGACTTCGACCTGCGGAAGATCGCGGCCATGGTGAAGACCCGCATCGAGGTGTTCCCCGATATCCTGGAGATGGTGGACTTCTTCCAGGAGCTGCCGGAGTACGACCCTGCCATGTACACCCATAAGAAGATGAAGACGAACGCGCAGTCATCCCTGGAGGTGCTGAGCGACCTGCTTCCCCGGCTGGAGGAGCAGGAGGATTACAGCAACGACGGGCTGTTCCAGACCCTCTCGAAGTACGTGGAGGAGAAGGGGGTAAAGAACGGCTACGTGATGTGGCCGGTGCGCACCGCGGTGTCCGGCAGGCAGACCACCCCCGCAGGCGCCACGGAGATCATGGAGGTGCTGGGCAAGGAGGAGTCCCTGAAGCGGATCCGCAGGGGAATCGAGCTCCTGCAGGCCGCCCTGGGAGAGCAGTAAAAAGAAAGAATCTACAGGGGCAGCGGAGGCCTTCCCACAGGGGAGGCTTCCCGGCCCGTCTCACCGTCAGACAATCAAAAAATCTGAAATTCTAAAATGAAATTCTAAAAAAGGAGACAGCTATGGATTTGACCAACGCCAACGAACCACAGAAGAACGCGATTACCCATCTGCGGGGGCCATGCCTGGTCCTGGCGGGGCCGGGAAGCGGGAAGACCTACACCATTACCAACCGCATCCTCTACCTGCTGGAGCAGAAAGTCCCCCCGGAGCGGATTCTGGTGATCACCTTCATGAAGGAAGCCGCCCTGTCCATGCAGAACCGCTTCCAGCAGATGGCAGGCAGCACCGGTGGAGGCACAGCGGACGGACGCCCTTTTTACCCGGTGAACTTCGGAACCTTCCATTCCATCTTTTATCACATTTTGAGGGAGTCGAAAGCCCTCCAATCAAGCGAACTGTTAAGAACTTCCGAGAAGAAAAATCTCATCCTTCCCATACTAAAGACATACGAGAGCAGACAGGCGGACGCGCGGGAAGCCAGGCAGGGGCAGAATGCCCTAAGCGAAGACGCGGCCCAGATTTTGTCCGCCATCGGCTATTATAAGAACACCATGGAGATGGCCTCCGCCGCGGCCAAGGCCCCCGCCAGGTGGCAGCAGGACTTTGAGGCTGTCTGCCGGGAGTACGAGCAGGCGGTGAAGAGGACAGGCCGTTTGGATTTTGACGATATGCTGTACAACTGCAAGCTTCTGCTCCAGGAGGACCAGAGGACAAGAGCCTATTGGCAGAACCGCTTCCAGTACATCCTCATCGATGAGTTCCAGGATATCAATCCGGTGCAGTATGAGGCGGTAAAGCTGCTGTCGGCGGCCCCCTACAACATCTTCGCGGTGGGGGACGACGACCAGGCCATCTACGGCTTCCGTGGCTCCAGGCCCGAGTGCCTCAAGCGCTTCCAGGCGGAGTTTGGCGCCAGACAGCTTCTGCTGGACATGAACTACAGGAGCAAACCGGAGATTGTGCAGGCCTCTCTGTCCGTCATCGAGGAGAACAAGGACAGGTTCTTAAAGCGTCTGCGGGCGGCGGCAGAGCCGGGGAACCGGGACGGAAGCCCGCCGGTAGCTTTGCGCGCGTTTCCCGACAGGGAGAGCCAGTACGGGCACCTGGCCCAGGGCATTGCCGCAGGGCTGCAGACAGGGGAGAGCTGCGCCGTGCTGTTCCGCACCAATTCCTACATGCAGGGCTTCGCCGCCAGGCTGAAGGCCGCGGGCATCCCCTATGAGATGAAGGAGCGGGCCGCCAGCATCTACGACCAGTTCATCGTAAAGGACATCATGGCCTATCTGTGGCTGGCAAGCGGGAAGGGGAGCAGGGAGCATATGCTCCAGGTCATGAACAAGCCCTCCCGGTACATCAGTCGGGAAGCGGTGGGAGGAGGCACAGTGGATTTCGGGAAGATGCGGGAGTACTATGACAGGGCGCAGATGGCGGAATCCCAGAGACGGGAGGCGAAGGAGAGGCTCACCGGCCTGGAAAAGCAGCTTCTGAGCGTCAGGGGACGGCCCCTTCGCCTGACGATGAGCTTTATCCTGAAGGGCATGGGATACGAACAATATCTGAAGGATCTCTCCAGGATGGATTCAGAGAAATGGGAGGAATGGCAGGAGCTGCTGGAATGGCTGAAGGAGGATGCGTCTGCCTACACGGACGTGGAGGAATGGGCGCGCTTTCAGGAGGAATACGCCAAGGCCCTGGAACAGGAGAAAGACGGGACAGGCAGAAAGCGCCAGGGTCCGCAGGAGAAGCGCCATGAAGAGAAACAGGCGGTACACCTCCTGACCGTCCACGGGGCCAAGGGGCTGGAGTACGACAGGGTATGGATTCCGGACTGCAATGAGAAGATTTTCCCCCATGGAGCCATGCCGGAGGAAAGCGCGGTGGAGGAGGAGCGCAGAATCTTCTACGTGGCCATGACCAGGGCAAAAAAGAACCTGGAGCTTTCCTACCTTACCGGTACAAAGGAACGCCCCAGGCAGCCGTCCAGATTCCTGAACCCTCTTTACTCGTCCGCCAGCTCATCGAAAGATCGGAAGAGCACACGTCTGAACTCCAGTCACTGAAGAGAATCTCGGTT
>CAOOJO010000415.1 GCA_948496895.1 uncultured Acetatifactor sp.
AGCGCTCCCGGCTCGCCCCCGTCCAGCGCCTCTCCGATGCCCCATCGCAGCAGCACGTTCCCCGCCGCCAGCAGCGCCGTCCCGGCCAGGACCACCGCAAATCTCCGCCGGGGCACCTGGAATACTGTCCTGTAAGTAAGTTCTGCTTTTCCAGCCAAGGCATTCCCCTCCCTCATTCGTTTTTCCCCTTGGGGCATTTCCCGGATAGGCTCCACACCTTCCGTCATGCCGCTTCCGCGGCGCATACACCGGAAAACAATTTCCGCTGTCAAGTACAGCAGAGCGCGGTTCTGCTGTCAAGAGCAATCGGGGCAGGTCTGCCCGAGCAGGAGCCTGCATATCTCCCTCGCCCTCTCCAGATAGGCGGGCTCTCCCTCCTCTTCCGCCAGGACAGACAGGTGGAGCGCCACCGCCCAGGCCAGGGGCTCCAGCGCCGCTTTTGCAGTCTTCTGCCTCTCTTCGCCCTCCTGAAAGAACACCAGCGCGTTTTCCCGGGCCTTGTACAGGTTCGGCAGCTTCCCTGCCTGCTCCAGGGCCTTTTCCCGCTCCCCGTTCTTCCAATAGGCGAAGCAGATGTTGTATTGGGTGGCGCTTCGCACCTCCGAGTCCTCCCCGTAGCGGAGGATCTGTTCCTGGAGGGCTATGGATTCCCTTAAGTTTTTCTCCTTTTCCTCCCTCGTCCCTTCCAGCTTTTCCAGAGAGCAGGACAGCTGAACCAGCAGCAGGACGTCGTTTGGAAATGTCTTCAGGGAATCCCGCATCAGAAGGACGTTCTCATGGTGGAGCCCGCTTCGATTGTTCTCCGTCCACTGTCGGTTGATCTCATCATACTTTCCTGCCTTTGCTATCTCGTCCATGCCGATCAGGCTGTCCACGCTTACGCCGAAATAATTGGCCAGCGCAGGCAGCATGGTGATGTCCGGATACCCGTCGCACCGCTCCCATTTGCTGACGGACTGGAATGAAATCCCAAGATGGGCGGCCATCTCCTCCTGTGTCAGATTCCTTTCACGGCGCAGCCGCCTGATGTTCTCTCCTATCCGCAGATTCATGCTGTTCCCTCCTGGTCGCTCCTGATTCCTCCTGGCCGCTCTCCCCAGCGTCTCCTCAATGCTTCTGCCCTGTCCCTGTCCCCTTGCGGCAGGCTTCTCGCAGCTGCTTCTGTCGCTGTTTACAGGATATATGCAGGGCATCACTTATTCAATAACCGCGTCGGCGATTTTATTCTATGATTCGTAGAATAATTCTATCCAGGGTTTTATGCCCAGCTTACCATATATTTATGGGAACGGCAAGAGACGGGCAGCCCGCCTTTATATCTTTATATATCGAAAAACTGATTGTGCCAAATCGAATCTCATGCTATGATGAGAGCAGAAGGTTAGAACCGAAAGGAGACCGGAAAATGTCCGTCTATGATATCACGTTCAGCCCCACCGGGGGCACAAAGAGAGTTTCAGACCTGTTCACAGATGCTTTCTGCGGGCAGGGCAGCCACATCGACCTGACTGACCGCGGCATGGATTTCTCTGCCCTTTCCTTCCGTCAGGAAGACATCTGCATCGTGGCCGTCCCCTCCTATGGCGGGCGGGTTCCTGCTGCCGCGGCATCCCGGCTGGCCCGGATGAAGGGCAACGGGGCAAGGGCAGTCCTTATCGTGGCCTATGGGAACCGGGCCTACGAAGACACTTTCGCGGAGCTGCAGGATGTCCTGGAGCATGCGGGGTTCTCCTGTGCGGCGGCGGTGGCTGCCGTAGCCGAGCACTCTATCATGCGCCAGTACGCAGCCGGACGCCCGGATGCGGAGGACGGGAAAGAGCTTGCCGCCTTTGCCGCGTCTGTCCGCGCCAAGCTGGATTCCCCCTCCGGACAGACGCCCCCTGCCCTTCCCGGGAACCGCCCCTACAGAGAATTCGGCGGCGTGCCCATGAAGCCCCATGCAGGGAAGTCCTGCGTCCGCTGTGGGCTCTGTGCAGGGAAATGCCCGGTGGGCGCAATCCCGGCCGGGGACCCGTCCGATACGGATGCCGCAAAGTGCATCTCCTGCATGCGCTGCATTGCCGTATGCCCCCGGAAAGCGCGCAGCGTCAACCCCGCCCTTCTTGCCGCCGCTGGCTTGAAGCTGAAAAAGGCCTGCGGCGGCCGGAAAGGGAATGAGCTGTTTCTATGACCAGCGCAGAGACGGCTACTCCCCCTGATAGATATGCTTTCCAAACTCATACGCCTCCTGCAGGTGCCCGGTCTTCCCAATCTGCGGCCTCCCATTCGTGTCGCCGCAGCCCCCGGCCAAGAGCGTCCCCTTATCCCGGAACCCTATGTAGTTAATCAGGGCAAAGTTGTAGTAGGAGACCGCCTGCTCAAAGGTCCAGAAGAAGTTGTCCGCGGCGGTCATGAGCAGGGCGCAGTCCTTCACCGGATATTTCTCATACCTGCCGAGAGGCGGAGCCTCATCCTCCTGGGCAATGCAGTAGAACCTTTCGATGAACGCTTTCAGCCTGGATGAAACCGTCCAGAAATACAGGGGCGAGGCAAATACCATGCAGTCTGCCGTCTTTATCTTTGGAACCATGTCATTGAAAGCGTCTTTCTGGATGCAGGGCTTCCCATAGCGGCATGCATTACAGCCCAGGCAGCCCTTCACTTCGTTCTTCATCAGGGAGATTACCTCCACCCGATGCCCCGCCTCTTCGGCTCCTTTCACGAAACTGTCAATCAACTGGGCAGTATTCCCTCCGGGCCTGCCCCCGCCCTGGATGACAAGAATATCCTTCATGGACACAATCCTCCTCCAGCTTTTCTTTAGACTTTACCATAAATTACAGGGCATTACAATCCTGCTGGATTCCGTTCAACCTCTGCCTCTCACCCCATCTCCTCAACGTGCTTCAACACGCTTACCAATCAATATAATGAAGGGCGGAAGCTTCCCTTTCTGATAACAGCAAAATTACGCATGTGTTGATTTTCTCCGCAGCCGCCGACGCATTCCTGTCCTCCTGCCCCGGACAGCCTCCGCCACCCTAAAGCACATCCACCGGACATACTGCGCATCCTCCTCCCCGGGCGGAATCTCCCCATAGACGCTCCGCATCACAATCTCCTGCTGCCTGCGAAGCTCCTGCAACCCCACCTCCGGGAACGCCTC
>CAOOJO010000416.1 GCA_948496895.1 uncultured Acetatifactor sp.
TCATGATCATCGATGACCACTCCCGCTTCCTGGTGGGCGGCGGGCTCTTCTATAAAAGCCTCCCCCCTGAGATCCGGCGCAGGCAGATCCAGATCTTCGCGGAGGGCAAGACCCGCATCGTGGTGTCCACGGACGCCATCGGCATGGGGCTGAACCTTCCGGTGCGGCGCATCGTCTTCGTGCAGACCAGCAAGTTCGACGGGAAGCAGACCCGCCCCCTGATGACCTCGGAAATCCGCCAGATTGCGGGACGGGCGGGGCGTTTCGGGCTCTATGACACCGGGTATGTGAACGCGGTGGGGGAAGAGGGCCTGGCGTTTATCCGGGAGCGTTTTTACGAGGAAGAGCCCAAGGTGGACCACGTCAGCCTGGGCTTCCCCCAGGTGCTCCTGGACATGGACGAGCCCCTGGACGCGGTGATGAAGATCTGGAAATCCGTGGAGATAGAACCGCCCTTTGAGAAGATCAGCATCGAGGAGGTACTGTTTTTATATGAGCGGGCCTACAGGGACAGGAAGGAGATCGACGGATTCGAGGACAAGCACATGCTCTACCGCATGCTGACCTGTTCCATCGATACCAGGAACCGGGACGTGGTGGCCCTGTGGCTGTATTACTGCAAGACCTATACGGCGGATGTGTCCCTGCACTTCCCGGCTCTGATCATGTGCTCCGATACGGGGCTGATGCGCTATGAGACCTTCTATAAGCTGCTGGATCTCTATTACCAGTTTTCGGTGCGGATGGGCAAGGATGTGGATCTGGCCCGTCTGGACAGGGAGCGGGCCAGGACGGAGGACACCATCATGCGGTGCCTTTCCAAGGACAAGAAGATGTACATCCGCAAGTGCCAGGTCTGCGGAACGCCCCTGTCTCTGGAGACCGCCTTCGGTGTCTGTGACAACTGCTTCGCCCTGGCCAGGCAGGAGGGCAAATCCATCTCGGCCCTCTCCGCCAGGAAGCGGAGCGGCAGGAAATCCCAGGAAGGGGCCTCGGAAAGCAAGCCCAGGAACGCCCACCGCCGCAAGCGCTATCACAGGCGGCAGAATATGTAATTCAAAGCCAAAGAAAGGATGAATGCGAGCATGAAGACAGTTCTGTATAAAAATTTCCCCGACTGCGCAAAAGAGATTAGAGAGGCTGTCTTTATCAAAGAGCAGGGCTTCCAAAGCGAATTTGACGAAACAGACGGCAAGGCTGTACATCTGGTGGCCTTCGATAATGGCGGGATGCCGATGGCTACCTGCCGGGTATTCCTGGACGACATCACGGATTCCTACACTCTGGGGAGGCTTGCCGTCCTGAAGGCATACCGCCATCAAAAACTGGGGTCGCTTCTTGTGGAAGCTGCTGAAGAATACGTCAAGAGCATGGGCGGAAAGACTCTGATTCTGCATTCCCAATGCCAGGCCGCGGCTTTCTACCGAGGCCTGGGCTTTGCGGAATACGGCGATGTAGAGGACGATCAGGGCTGCCCTCATATCTGGATGCGGAAAGCATTTTGACCTATTAGCTTCCGTTCCCTTCTGCCCGCCCGCACTCGCAGACAAAGCTGCAATTCAATTCCCAGTCGATGAAATTATGTATCCCGCAGGGACAGATAGAAGCAACCTTGCCTGCCAATCTCCCCTTCGCCTTCATCATGACTACGAAATTCTGATAATCTGCTCATAGAGTAAAATCTCTTCTGCATTCACATTCCGGTTGTCATGGTAATGGCCGAAGAACCACTTCTTAAACCTCACATTTTGCCGGATTTCCTCCAGATAGGCGGTGGCCGCATCAGGCCGGTACATGGAACCGCCCAGCAAAATCTGCGTGCTGGAGGCACAGCAATGGGTCACGATGAAATCCACGGCATTGCCATGTGCCGCAAGGTTCTTTCGCTCCTCTTCCATCTCCTCCTGTGAGGGAAGCTCCTGCTGCCACCAGCTTACATGGTTGATACGATATGGAAGCATAAATCATCCTCATCGCTTCCTTATTTATCTTTCTATCTCCGTGTTCCACCACCTGTCCTTCCCGGCAGCCTTCACCAGCTCTTTTCATGCATCCCTATCTTAGCGGATGCCGTAAACCGCCGCCATCTGCCGGATTCTCCGCTCCAGCTCCTCCCGCACCCAGTCCGGCCCCAGCACCCGGGCGGAGGGGCCGAAGGACAGAATCAGACCGTAGAGCCAGTCGTCCAGGGGGCAGGATGTATGAATCTCGAAATCCCCCTGGGGCAGCACTGTAATCTCCTCTTCCCCGAATCTGTCATAGACCCGGTAGGCCTCTCTCCGGTCTATGCGGACAACGACCTCTATGGGTTCCGGTTCCGCTGCGCTTTCCGGCGCTTCGGCCTTCCCCTGCATCTCCTCCTGGTGCCGCGGCCCCGGCTCGAAGGTCTCCGCCCATACCTCCACCCGCTTCATACGCAGCACCTTGAAGAGCCTCATGGCCCCTCTGGCACGGCAGAAGCCCTTCAGATACCATGTGTATTCCTTGAAAAGCAGCTGAATCGGCTCCACCTCCCGATGCGTCATGTCTCCGTATCGCCCGTAATAATCAAACGCCATCACATGTCTGCCCAGGACGGCCTCCCTGATCTGCCGAAACAGCTCCCCCCGCCTGCCGCTCCAGTCGGAGAAGTCGATGGCTACCCAGTCCACAGGCTGCGCCTTGAAGAAGGTCTCCAGCTTTTCCAGAATCCTTATGTCCTGGGATGCTCCGGTCTCCCGCAGGCTGGCCAGGGCGGCCAATATCCTGCCCTGCTCCTCCCCGGACAGCAGCCGCCTGTCCAGGACGAAGCGCTCCATGAGCCGGATGCCGCCGCCCTTGCCCCGGCTGGCATAGACCGGGATGCCCGCCATGGACAGGCTGTCGATATCCCGGTAGACGGTGCGGGTGGACACCTCGAAATGCGCCGCCAGCTCCTCCGCCGTCACGATGCCTTTGTTCATCAGGATATAGATTATTTCCAGCTGTCTGTTTACCATGAATACCTTTACTCCTGCGATTCCCATCGAATCGACTACATTATCCCCTTCAACGAGGATGAGGAAATAATCGTATCGTGGTGCCGGGCATGTGGTCTGACCAAAAGTGCGACCACCTCTATATTTCCGGTCCAGGGGAACTGGTCCACGGCCACCGCCCGCTCC
>CAOOJO010000417.1 GCA_948496895.1 uncultured Acetatifactor sp.
GTCGTAGACCTCCTGGGGCCTGCCGATCTGCTGCACCATGCCGTCCTTCATGACTACAATCATGTCGGAGATGCTCATGGCCTCCTCCTGGTCGTGGGTGACGAAGATGGTGGTGATTCCGGTCTCCTTTTGGATCCGCTTGATCTCTTCCCGGGTCTGGAGCCGCAGGCGGGCGTCCAGGTTGGAGAGGGGTTCGTCCAGGAGGAGCACTTTGGGGCGCTTCACCAGGGCCCTGGCGATTGCCACACGCTGCTGCTGGCCGCCGGAGAGCTCTCCGGGCTTGCGCTCCATGAGCTCGTCGATCTGTACCAGCTTCGCGGCTTCTGTAGCTTTTTCCAGCATTTCTTCCTTGGAGAGCTTGTCCTTGCCTTTCAGGTTCTCCAGGGGAAAGAGGATGTTCTGCCTGACGGTCAGGTGAGGGTACAGGGCGTAGTTCTGGAACACCAGGCCGATGCCCCTGTGCTCCGGCGGCAGGTTGGTGACATCGTCCTCCCCAAAGAAGACCTGGCCTTCGGTGGGCTTCTCCAGGCCGCTGATTAGATTCAATGTGGTGCTCTTGCCGCAGCCGGAGGGGCCAAGCAATCCGATGAGCTTGCCGTCCGGAATCTCAAAATTGAAGTTGCTGACGGCAATCACGTCCGTCTTGTTCTTTTTGTCCCGGCTGGGGAACTTTTTCGTCAGATTCCGCAATACTACTTTCATGGGTATCTCCTTGTCCTGCATGGAATGTTCTCGTTTCGTTCATCCTGGCAAAATCTCTGCCTTGGATGCCAGACTAAATATTCATACGAGTTTTTTTAATTGGCCTATCAAAACAGGCAATTCTTCAAAGACAACCTCCGCGATAATGTTCCAATTCGTACCATCATAGTCGTGAATCAGGCGATGTCTGAGCCCGGCTATCATTGCCCATTGAATTTCATGGTGTTTTTCCTTATATTCATTGGACAGATTATAAACCTGTTCGCCAATATTATATAATGGTGTCGTAACAAGCCATTGCAGAGGTGTTTCTGTCAGCAAATCCTCTTTCTTTATTTGATGTCCAATGATATATTCATATAGTTCCACTGCTTTTGCATATATCTTCTGGACGCGCTGTTGATCCGAATACTTCATGCCACAAGCAGCCTCTCTTTCATGATGGTATGATAAAAATCGCTGTCCCTATTGATTTCATTAATTTCAAAGACATCCACTTCCTTTTTCAGTACCTCGCGCAGTTCTTCTGCAAGCGCAAAAATCATAGTAAGCTTAAAATTCGCACCACCAAATACGAGAAAATCTAAATCACTGTCTTTATCAGCATCTCCTCTTGCATAAGATCCGAATAGGTACATCTCTTCCACACCATACTTTTCTACGATCGGTTTTACCAGGCTCACAATATCATTTAGTGTAAATACATTGTCGTTCATATTGTAGCTTCCTTTCTACAACGGCTTCATTGACAAATCCTTTACCACCTCGCCCGCGATGATCAGCCCTGCCACGGAGGGCACAAAGGCGACGCTTCCGGGGATGCTGCGCCGTCTTGCGTCCCGGTTCGGGGCATCTGCCGGGCTTTCGCCGTCTCTCAAAATTTCCATCGCGTTTCCATCGGGGCTGACGGGAACCTCCTCCGAGTATACCACTTTCAGGCTCTCCACGCCCCGCTTCTTCAGCTCCCGGCGCATGACCTTGGCCAGGGGGCAGACCTTTGTGTCGTAGATGTCCGCCACGCGGAACGCGGTGGCATCCAGCTTGTTCCCGGCTCCCATGCTGCTGATGATGGGGACGCCGGATTCCTTTGCCCGCTGGACCAGCGCCAGCTTGGCGGTGACGGTGTCCACCGCGTCTACTACATAGTCGTATTCCTCGAAGGGAAAGGATGCGGCATTTTCCGGCAGGAAGAAGCATTGATGTACCCGAACCTCTGCCTCCGGATTGATGTCCAGGATGCGCTCTTGCATCACATCCACCTTGCAGCGTCCAATGGTGCTCGTGGTAGCGATGATCTGCCTGTTCAGGTTCGTCAGGCTCACCATGTCGTCATCCACCAGGTCAAAGGCCCCGATGCCGCTACGGGCAAGGGCCTCGCATACATGCCCGCCCACGCCGCCTATGCCGAACACGGCCACTCTCGATTCCCGCAGCCGCTCCATGGCCGCCTCTCCCAGCAGCAGTTCTGTCCTTGCAAACTGTCCCGTCATCTCCATCCCGTCCCTGTTTTTTAATGAATGCTCTTCTTCATTTTTATTCTATTCTGCACCAGTTTCTTCCAAAATGCAATGCCCAATGTAATAAAATCCATGGCATTCATCCAGCGAAACCGGTACGATTTTGCCAATCAAGGAAGCGTCCCCGGGCAAATGGACGATGGTATTGTTGGACAGCCTGCCGGTGACCAAGGATGCGTCGCTCTCGTTGACTTCCTCGATCAGCGCCTCCATGACCTGCCCCTGGTATTTCGCCACCTGCTCCCTGGCTGTCTCCTGCACCAGCTTCAAGAGCCTGTCGAAGCCTTCCTTCACCTGCTCCGGGGGCACCTGGTTCTCCATGGCCGCCGCGGGGGTGCCTGTGCGCTTGGAATAGATGAAGGTAAAGGCATTGTCGTATTTCACCCTGCGCACCACGTCAAGGGTCTCCTCCAGATCCTCCAGCGTCTCCCCCGGGAAGCCCACGATGATGTCCGTGGTGATGGCGATGTCCGGTATCTCCCTGCGGATGCGCTCCGCCAGCTCCAGGTACTGCTCTTTGGTGTAGCTCCTGTTCATCTGCTGCAGGATGCGGGTGGAGCCGGACTGCAGGGGCAGATGGAGATGGCGGCAGATCTTCTTGGACTGCTTCATGACCTCTATCAGCTCCTCCGACAGGTCCTTGGGGTGGGAGGTCATGAAGCGGATGCGCCGCAGGCCCTCTATCTTCTCCACCTCCCGCAAAAGCTGGGCGAAGGTGACGGGCTCCTCCAGGTTCTTTCCGTAGGAATTCACGTTCTGGCCCAGGAGCATCACCTCCACCACCCCGTCCGCCACCAGGCGCTCTATCTCGCGGATAATCTCCTTAGGTTCCCGGCTCCGCTCCCGGCCCCTCACGTAGGGGACTATGCAGTAGCTGCAGAAATTGTTGCAGCCGAACATGATGTTGATGCCGGACTTGAAGG
>CAOOJO010000418.1 GCA_948496895.1 uncultured Acetatifactor sp.
GATGAGCAGGAGCAGACGGCAGGATACTATGCCGGGAATCTCCACCTGTTCCTGTATGATACCGTCTACCAGGTAGAGGTCAACCCTGACCTGATACCCGGTGAGACCGGAAACAGAGCCGTAGACCTTGCCCTGACAAAGCTGGGCACACCGTACAGCCAGGAACGTAGGAACCAGGAAGGATATTTCGACTGCAGCTCCTTCACCTACTGGGTATACAGCCAGTTAGGCATCTCCCTACAGCATGGCGGCTCCAACACGGCAGCCTCACAGGCAAGGTACATCACGGAGAACAACCTGGCCGTATCCTATGACAGCCTCGCCCCCGGAGATTTGATATTCTACTCCTTTGAAGTGAGCAACCGCTACCTGGACATCGGCCATGTGGCAATCTACGCCGGGGACGGCTATGTGGTGGACGCTTCCTATTCCAGGCAGGAGGTGGTATACCGTCCCATCTACAGCACGGGCAACATCGTCCTCTGCGGCAGGCCCTACGTTGAGCAGCCACAAGAATGACCACTGGCAGAAAAGTGCAGCCACAGCCCGTCCGCCCCAACAATAAATCGATACCTGCGGCCACCAAAGCCTGCCATGCCGCCCGCCCCATAAGCGGAAGGCTCCATGAACTGATGGCAGGCCTGGCAGCCCATAAGTAATAGGAGGTGCATCCCAGAATGTCCATGCGACAGGAAGAAAACGACATATACATCATCCCGCCGAACTTCATCGATACCGGAACGGTGTTCGGCGGGACCATCAGGCTGCGGAATGCGGCGGAGGCGCTGGCGGTCTCGCTCCTCATCGGCCTGCCCGTGTTCCACCTGCCCGTGACCCTGACCACGAAGATCATCATCGCCTGCCTGACCGTGCTCCCGGCAGCCCTGTTCGCCGTCATCGGCATCAACGGGGAGAGCCTGAGTTCCTTTGCCATAGGCTTCTTTGTCTACCTGAAGAACCGCAGGGTTGTGGGCCGCCCGGAAAGCACAAAAGGGGAGGCAGGAGAAACGCATACAGAGGAGAAGGCTTCCGGGAAGCAAAGGAAAGCCAAAAAATCAAAGCCGGAAAAGAAAGTGAAGCCCAAAAAGGAGGACTTTGCCGAGGAATTCGGGCAGTTCAGGGAACGCAGGCAGACAGGGCAGGCTTCCGATGGATCCGCAAACGGAGACAGGCAGAAGAAGCAGGGTGCGCCCCAGGCCAAAGGGCGTATACGGGATGAGCAGGAACCGGAGCTGCTGAACCCCTCCGCCGCCTACCTCCCCATCCGGAGGATAAAGAACGGCATCGTGTACACAAAAGACCGCCGCTATGTGAAGGTCATAGAGGTCGTCCCCATCAACTTCCTGCTGCGGAGCGCAAGGGAGCAGCGGAACATCATCTACTCCTTCATCAGCTACCTGAAGATTAGCCCCGTGAAGCTCCAGTTCAAGGTCCTCACCAGGCGCGCCGACATCAACCGGCACCTGGAGACGCTGCGGGAGGAGATGCGGCAGGAGACGGACGAACGGTGCCTTGCCCTGCAGAAGGATTATGAGAGCCTGATACGGCGCATCGGCTCCAGGGAGGCCATCACAAGGCGGTTCTTCATCATCTTCGAGTATGAGCCGTTCTCCGCAAACCGGGGGAATGAGGAGAGCGATGCCGTCTCCGCCCTTACGACTGCGGTACGGACAGCAAAGACCTACCTGCAGCAGTGCGGCAACGAGCTCATTGTACCTGACAACGAGGATGAGATGGCTGCAGAAGTGTTCTACAGCATCCTGAACCGTAAGACCAGCGTGGCAAAGCCCCTGAGCGTGCGCGTCAACGAGGTCATCGGGCAGTACATCAACGCGGGCAGGCGGGACGAGATCGGGAACATCCCCGCCATGGAGTTCATCGCGCCGGAATCCATCGACTACACCCATGGCAATTACGTCATCATGGACGGCACCTACCATACCTACCTCCTGGTGCCCTCCAACGGCTACCGCCAGCAGGTGTGCGCCGGTTGGATCTCCCTGCTGGTCAACGCAGGGGAGGGGATAGACGTGGACATCTTCTTCGACCGCCAGCCCAAGGACCGCATCCAGCAGAAGCTGGGACAGCAGCTGAGAATCAACCGCTCCAAGATCAAGGACACCTCCGACACCAACTCGGACTTCGATGACCTGGACAGCGCTATCCGCTCCGGCTATTTCTTAAAGGAAGGGCTTGCCAATAACGAGGATTTCTATTACATGAACATCCTCATCACCATCACGGCGGACAGCCTTGAGGAACTGGAGTGGCGCACCAACGAGATGAAAAAGCTGATGCTCTCCCAGGACATGGAGGCGGTGTCCTGCCACTTCCGGGAGGAACAGGCTCTGCTCTCCGCCCTGCCGCTGGTATCGCTGGAGAAAAAACTGTTTGAGCGCTCCAAGCGCAACATCCTGACAGGCAGCGTGGCAGGCTGTTATCCCTTTACCTCCTTTGAGATGTGTGACGACAACGGCATCCTTTTAGGGGTAAACAAGCACAACAACTCCCTCATTATCGTGGATATATTTAATTCCCGCGTCTACAAGAACGCGAACATGGCGATCCTGGGAACCTCCGGCGCGGGCAAGACCTTCACCATGCAGCTCATGGCGCTCAGGATGCGCCGCAGGAACATACAGGTGTTCATCATCGCCCCCCTGAAAGGGCATGAGTTCCACCGGGCCTGCAGCAACATCGGCGGGGAGTTCATCCAGATCTCCCCCGCCTCCAGGAACTGCATCAACATCATGGAGATACGGAAGGTGGACTCCTCCGCCAGTGACCTGCTGGACGGCCCGCAGACGGAGAAGTCGGAGCTGGCGGCAAAAATCCAGCGGCTCCATATCTTCTTCTCCCTGCTAATCCCGGACATGACCCACGAGGAGCGGCAGCTCCTGGACGAGGCGCTGATACAGGCCTACAACCAGAAGGGTATCACCCACAACAACGACAGCCTGCCTGACCCCAAATGTCCGGAGAGATACCGGGAGATGCCGGTGCTGGAGGATGTATTCAATATCCTGAAAGGAAACCCTGATACCAGGCGCCTGGCCAACATCATGAACCGTCTGGTGCACGGCTCCGCCTCCACCTTCAACCAGCAGACCAACGTGAACCTGGACA
>CAOOJO010000419.1 GCA_948496895.1 uncultured Acetatifactor sp.
ATGGATTCGGCTTCGGCCGTTCTATTTCCCATGGGAGAGGGGAGAACCGAATCAAAGCAGCTGCTTTCCCAGATACACTTCCGCAATGGTGGCGGCGGCTAGCCGAGAGCCTGCTTCGGAGGCATGCTGCCCGTCCGCCGCATAGAGCTCCGCCTCCGGGTGCTCCCTGTGGTATTTCCACCAGTTCTGCCCTACAGGGGCCACCTCGCAGCCTGTCTCCCGCTGAAGGGACAGGTAAGCTTGGCTCATGGCGTCCTGGGCGGCCTCCCCGTCCTCCTTGGTGGTCCAGGTCATGTAGAGGATGGGCCTGGCGCCCGCCTCCCGCACCCAGCCGATCAGCTTCCTGCCGCACTGGGCCATGACATCCAAATCCCCCATGGGATGGGCTGTGTGCTGCAGGACTACGGCATCGTAGTTTCCATAGAGGATGTTGAACCGCACCTCCGGCTCCTCTATGTGGAAATCCCACCCCTTGCCGCCGTGGGCCAGCATGGCCACTTCCACCTCCGCCTGGTTCTCCCGGCAGATCTCCGCGAACAGATGGGGCATGTCGTTAAAATAAGTATGGCTGTTTCCGATGAATAGGACTTTCATGATCAGTTTCCTCCGCAGTGGTTTATTTTTACAGCTTTATTATGCTCTTCCGGAGGGGATTTGTCCATCGGTTTGTGGGCCAAAAACATGGGTAGAATAAGGATTGGCCAATTAGGACAATTCCGGGCAGAAAAAGGTAGGATTTCTATGGCAGGTTATGATATGATAGACAAGAAACCGCGCGGCGGACATGGCCGTCCGGATCCGGAACCGGATGGCAGAGGAGGAAGAATGGACTGGCTGGGAAGCTTCAGAAAGGCAATCGACTACATGGAGGAGCGCCTGCTCCAGGACATCGGCGCCAAGGAGGTGGCGGATACGGTGCACATCTCCCCCTTTTATTTCCAGAAATGCTTTAAGATGGTGACGGGCTACTCCATCGGGGAGTACCTGCGCAACCGCAGGCTGTACCTGGCGGGGCTGGAGGTGCTTGGGCGCGGCGCCCCCGGGGAGGGAAAGGTCATCGACCTGGCGTACAAATACGGGTACGACACGCCGGAGAGCTTCACCAGGGCCTTCGCGCGGTTCCACGGCCTGTCCCCCATGCAGCTTCGGGCCCAGCCCCATCGGCTGAAGGTCTTTCTTCCATTAATAGTAGAGATTTCCGTAAAAGGAGGAAACAGGATGGATTTTACCATTGAGAAAAGAGAAGCCATGAAGATGATCGGGTTTGAAAGGACTTTTTCCTTTGAGACCGCTTACCAGGAGATTCCGAAATTCTGGGACGAGTTCTGTGAGAAGCACTGCAAGCGGGATGTTCCCTGCG
This sequence comes from uncultured Acetatifactor sp., assembly GCA_948496895.1. Lineage (GTDB taxonomy): Bacteria > Bacillota > Clostridia > Lachnospirales > Lachnospiraceae > Acetatifactor. The sequence goes on from CAOOJO010000419.1 coordinate 1,361, forward strand.
GGCCCGGGGAGGAGGCCGTCCGGCAGACCATCGCGGAGTGCATGGTGGGAGAGTTCGGCGTCTGCGTGGAGGACGAGGCGGACATGGAGCATTTCCGCTACTATATCGCGGGAGCCTATCAGGGAGGCCAGGTGCCGGAGGGGATGAAGGTCTTTGAGGTTCCAGCCGGTGAATGGGCGAAGTTCAAATGCGTGGGCCCCATGCCGGAGGCGCTGCAGACGGTCAATACCCGCATCTTCAACGAATGGCTCCCAGGGAACCAGGAGTTCGAGGCGGCGTTCCACATCAACATAGAGTGGTACTCCGACAAGGACACGGACAGCGAGGCGTATGAGAGCGGCATCTGGATACCGGTGAAGCGCCTGAAATAAGGGAAAAATCTCAAAAAACTGTTGACAACACATCCGCAAGTGGCTATAATGATAAAGCGTGCGTGCGGATGTGTTTTTTGTGCAAGAAAAACGCGCAGAAGCCCGCCGCAGGACACGGCAGACAAATGCCAATTCAAGAAAGAGGTGAAACAGAATGCCAACATTTAACCAGCTAGTCAGAAAAGGACGTAAGACTTCCGTCAAGAAGTCAACGGCACCTGCCTTGCAGAAAGGGTACAATTCTCTTCACAAGAAGGTGACAGACAAGTCCGCTCCCCAGAAGCGCGGCGTGTGCACCGTGGTGAAGACGCTGACCCCGAAGAAGCCGAACTCGGCTCTGAGGAAGGTGGCCAGGGTACGTCTTTCCAACGGAATCGAGGTCACGAGCTATATCCCCGGCGAAGGCCACAACCTTCAGGAGCATAGCGTCGTCCTGGTCCGCGGCGGCAGGGTGAAGGACCTGCCCGGTACGAGATACCACATCATCCGTGGTACCCTTGACACCGCAGGCGTTGCCAACAGGAAGCAGGCTCGCTCTAAGTACGGCGCTAAGAGGCCCAAGGCAGCAAAGAAGTAAAGGAAACTTCTTAGAAGTAAAACTGTTTGGGAGAGCGTCGGTCCACAATAACGAACTAAGAAGGTGTTGGAATTCTGTGTAATAGGAAGACAGGGGATTGTCCTTTGCCCCCTGTGCTACAGATAGACAGCGCGAACACTTGGGGAAACACTTGTGAGTACCGATGAATTATTTCGTGCGGCGAGCCGCACAGGATGTGGGAGGCTGCGCCTTTCGCATTTATTGATAAGGAGGGAAGAACCGTGCCACGTAAGGGACATATTCAGAAAAGAGATGTATTGGCAGACCCTTTGTATAACAATAAGGTGGTGACCAAGCTGATCAACCATATCATGCTTGACGGCAAGAAGAGCGTCGCCCAGAAGATTGTATACGGTGCGTTTGCCAAGGTAGAGGAGAAATCCGGAAAGCCCGCTTTGGAGGTGTTCGAGGCGGCTATGAACAATATCATGCCCGTCCTGGAGGTGAAGGCCAGACGTATCGGCGGCGCCACCTACCAGGTGCCCATCGAGGTGAGGGCTGAGAGGCGCCAGGCGCTGGGACTGCGCTGGCTCACCATGTTCTCCCGCAAGAGAAGCGAGAAGACCATGGAGGACAGACTGGCGAACGAGATTCTTGACGCGTCCAACAATACCGGATCCGCGGTCAAGAGGAAAGAGGATATGCACAAGATGGCAGAGGCCAACAAGGCTTTCGCGCATTACAGATTCTAAGCTGTGCATAGACTCTTGCACTGAAAATAAGTTAGGAGGAAAAAATCTTGGCTGGAAGAGAATATCCGTTAGAGAGAACCAG
>CAOOJO010000420.1 GCA_948496895.1 uncultured Acetatifactor sp.
TTCCAGAGAGCTTCCCTATAATGGAGACAAAAGCAGCGGAGGCGTTGTGCGGATTTTCTTTGAGAGAGAGACGCTGAGAAGGCTGATGCCTGTTTTGGGAGAGCGGGATATTCAATATATTCTGGACGAGACAGGGGAACGGCGCTTCTTCGAACTGGTGAGGGAGACCATAGACGGACAGGAACAGGAAAAGTCCAGGAGCACCATCTTCCCCAGGGATGTGGAGCTGGGAAACCAGAACATCAGCGTGTGGAACCATGGATGGAAGGCAGAGCGGAAGGGGAGCTTCCCCCATACCACATGGAGCTGGGACAGCGATGGGGACAGCATTCGCTGCAGCGGCCGCTTCTCTATGGAAGGGATAAAAAGCGCGAAGGCAGAAATCACCTTTTACCGGGATTTAGAGCGGATAGATCTGAGCATGGAGATGGATAAGGAAGCCGTGGGCGAGCCGGAGGGGATTTACCTTGTATTCCCCCTTGCGCTGCGGGAGGGCTGGAAGTGCGTCTACGACACGGCGGGGCAGTTTGTGGAGCTGGATGGGCAGCAGCTCGGGGATTGCTGCCGGGATTATGTGACGGTGGAAAACGGGCTGGCCCTCTATGATGACCACATGTGCGTAGCCATCGCCTGCCCCCACGCGCCGATGGTGCAGATAGGCGGGTTCAACTTCGGGCAGGAAAACCGCTGCATCCGGCGCAGGGAGAACCCCATTGTGGCGGCATGGCCGATGAACAATTACTGGGATACGAACTTTGCCCCCTGGCAGGACGGCAGGGTGGAATTTCGGTATCAGCTCACGGTTGGCCGCGAACCGGACCCAAAGCGCCTCTACCGGGATTTCGTGAGGGCAGAGGACAGAGGGCTGACGGGCGCCATAGCGGACTTCGGAAAGCTGGGGGCTATGGGCTTTGGAGAGGCGGACCGCGCAAAGAAGCTGATTTCCTGCAGCGAGGAAGGGATGGTGACCAATCTCTATCCCGCAAAGGCAGGCGGCATGATGGCAGTGCTGAAAAACCATGGGGCGGCAGAATGCGACTTGGAGATTGCCGTCCCGGGCAGAGCGGATTTCCGCGCCTATGAGACAGATCCCCAGGAGCGGGTCAAGCGGCAGATCCCGGTGAAGGACGGAAAGGCGCACCTTACCCTTTCCCCATACGAATGGAAGCTGTTGCGCCTTATATGGCAGGAGGAGCATCCCTCATGGGGGAACGCGTTCCGCATCAATAATCAGTCCATAAGAAGATACCCGCTGACGCTGGTCATCCACGACAGAGAGCATTGGAAGCTGGTGGGGACGATGGAGCGGCGGTTCGGCGGCAGGTATCCTCTGGGCTACATTGGTTCTTCCCCCTGGGTCGGAACGGTGACGAACCAGGAGACCATGGATTTCACCGATATGCAGAACCGGGAGCTGTATGACCTTCTGTGCGCCCAGATGGAGATTGGCTGGGTGGTGTACGCCCTGGGGGAGGAACGGAAGGGTGAGATGCGGGCCATAGCAGAATACATGAAGGAAAGATTCCCGGAGGTCAGGCAGATGGATGCGGACAGGCTGGGGGATCCGGACATCTGGCTGGAAGGGCTGGTGGAAGAGATTGAAAAGTCCAAGCCGCCCTTGTGGTTCGACTCCCTGGACAGGGAAGAGGCGGAATGGACCAACCTTTCCGTCACGCTGCCGAAGGAGGAGGGGGAAAACCGGATATTGCTGGTAGGGGATTCCATCAGCGCAGGCTACGGGGATATGGTGCAGAGACTGCTGCCCCACTGGCATGTGGACCGCTTGAATACCAGCGAGGGGATTCACCACCCCAATTTCCTGCGGGTGCTGGAGATAGCGCTCAAGCAGTATCCCTACCGTACCGTCCATATCAATAATGGAATCCATCTCCACGGGCAGACGCTGGAGCAGTACCGGCAGAACCTCTTCGGGGTCTTTGCGTGGATCCACAGGATTGCGCCGAAGGCGGACATCATCTATGCCACCAATACCACCTTTAGCCGCAGGGCCGTGGAAATGGCATCGGGGGATGCCATGGATTTTCAGGAGCGGCAGTTCGGCAAGGGCGGCAAAGCGCCGCTTGCCGAGGATGGCGCACAGGATTTCTGGGTGACGGATGAAGCGGCCACGGAGCCCTATGAGAAGCTCAATGAGGCGGCGCGGGAAATCTGTAAAGAACATGGAATCTGCGTAAACGACCTGTACCGGGTGTGCGTGGACGAGAATCTGCAGAAAACGGACGGCGTACATTTCACAGAGGAAGCGTATCGGCGGCTTGCTTTAGAGGTGGCGGACGCTTTGAAGAGAAAAATGGCATAAGAAGGAGAGGAAGAAAATGGCAATTAAGTGGCAATATACAAAAGACGGCGTGTTTGAATTAATCTGGGGAGAGGTCTGCGTGCTGCGCGCCCATGGGCAGGCGGCCAGCACGGACGGGAGGAGGATTGATACCAGGACGGCCCGGATGGCGGGGGAGGAAGAGACTCCCCAGGGAGGCCTCCGGCTGACCTTCCGTGACGAGAACGGCCTTTGCCTGGAGGAAAGGCTGGAAATCCTGTCCGGGCGCGTTCCCGTGGCCTCCTGCGTCTTGTCAGACGGAACCGGCAACGAGGTGGAGACCCGGCGGCTGACCCCGCTGGTGGTGAGGGAGCCGGAGAAGGACCAGCCCCAGGTGTGGAAGGGCATCTGGTCCAAAATGCTCCTTGTGCCCTATGACAATACCATGTGGCTGCGCTATGAGGCGGCGTCTCTGCGGGCAGGGCGGACGAGCTATGACATGACGGTGATGTTCAAAGAGGATACCCGGGAGGGAATCCTGATCGGCGCATTGGATTTCGACAGGTGGAAGAACGGGATAATCTGCTCTGCCACAGACGCGAAAAGCTTCCATGTATGCAGCGGCATCGCGGATGAGGGAACCCATGACAGCCTTCCCCATGGGGCCCTCGGAGGAAAAGAAGTGGGCTCCTCCCGCTTCTGCATCCTGTACGGGGAAGATTACCGGGAGCTTCTGGAAGACTATGGAGATATAGTCAGAAAAGAACAGGACATCCTGATATGGTAGCAGGGAGTCCCCTTTGGCTTCAACAGCTGGGC
>CAOOJO010000421.1 GCA_948496895.1 uncultured Acetatifactor sp.
GCAGCTATTGCTGTCCCGCATCAGGGAGCCCTCCCTGAACTTCCGCACCATGCACACGGAGACCACCCTGATCTACAGGAACTCTACAGGAGACTAAGATACCAAAAGGAGAATGCATATGAACGGTCTATTGAATCCGGAAAGCAAGCTGATGCTTATTTTTACCAAAATCGCCTACAGCGCGTATCTGAACATCCTGTGGTTCCTCTGCTGTCTGCCCATCGTGACGGCGGGGGCTTCCACCACCGCCCTGTTCTATGTGACGCTGAAGATGGCAAAGGACGAGGAAGGGAATGTGACGAAATCTTTTTTCCGAGCCTTTAAGGAGAATTTCAAGAAAGCCACCGTCATCTGGCTGATTCTTCTGGCGCTGGGAATCGTGCTGGCGGTGGACGGGTACATATTTTACCATATGCGGTTCGAAAACGCGTTCTGGGCCGTGGGAACCGCTGTCTTTCTGGTGGCAGTAGCCGCCTATGCCATCGTGCTGATGTACATCTTCCCGCTGCTGGCCAGATTCGAGAACACGGTCAGGGCCATGTTCCTGAATTCCATCATGCTGGGCATGCGCTTCCTGCTCTGCACCGCGGCAATGGCCGTCATCTATTTCGTCATGGCCTTTGTGGTCATCAATGTCTTCACGCCGATTATCGTGTTCGGAGAGGGGCTCTGCGCCCTGCTGTGCTCCCATCTGCTGTCCAATATCCTTCTGATGTGTGAGGAGAAGGCGAATCGGCCGGAACGCGGCGGCATATCTGACGATGGGGAGGCTGCGGAACTCGAAGGCGTATCAGAAGACTGAAGGGAATGCGAAGGTTGACGCTGCAACCGGCGGAAAGAGCATGGGGATGCAGCATAGTCAAACGGTAGGAGGATAAAAGTAATGAAATCCGAGGGAAATTTCTCATTAAAGGCTGCCCTGGCATCCGCCAGGGAACGCCTGGTCATATTGCTGAAGGACGATAATCTGAACACCCTTCATGGCCGAAAGAAAATCGGACATATCCTGGCTTATTATAAATTCCCCCTGTTCATCCTGTGCATCTTCCTGTATTTCATCGGATACAATATTTATGGCCGCCTCACCCACAAGGACGTAGTCCTCTATACCGCTCTGGTGAACGTGGTGGCCGGGGAGGATCTGACCTGGCAGCTCAGGGAAGGGTTCATGGCGTACACCGGGACTGATATGTCCAAAAACGAGCTGAAGCTCTACACAGACCTCTACCTGACAGACGATGAGCTGAACGCCTATCATGAATATACATATGCCTCCCGCATGAAAATCCTGGCCTCCATCGAGGGGAAGCAGATGGATATCGTCCTCATGAACCGGGAGGCCTTCGACGCTTTTTCCCAGAACGGGTATCTGCATGACCTGGACAGCTTTCTGTTGGAGCGAGATTCTGACTTATACCAGGCACTGAAGCCTGCCCTGGTGAACAATGTCGTCATCCTGGAAGACAATGCGGATGACATGGCGCTGGACGATTCCCTTTCTTACAGCGCGGTGACGGAGGAACATGCCTTTGGCCTGAATCTGTCCGGGACGGCTTATGTGGGGCAGGCCGGGTTCGGGAATACGGTCTATCTGGGGATTGTGGCCAATACGCCACGGGAGGATATGGTCGTGGCTTATCTGCGGTATCTGGCGGGTACCGGAGATAAGTCCGCGGCACAGGATTCAGTGGCCTTACAAACACTGGCTGCCAGGCCTCACAGGGCATACAGCCAGATGCCCCAGTAGGAATCCTCGGTCTCGAAATATCCCATGGGCGTAAGCCCCATCCGTCCCGCGTCCAGGATTTCCCCGCCGGAAAACAGATATTCGCAGCCCAGGTTCCTCAACGCCTCCATATCGAATTCCAGGCCTTCATAGCAGACGCCGCTGCCCTTTTTCATCATCCAATAGCCGCCTGTCTGGGAATTGAACAGGTAGCAGCGGCTGCCCCATTTGTCGAAATATACTTCGCTTTCCCCATCCTTGTCCAGCTCCGCCGCGATGACCCGGCGGAACGCGTGCTTGTACTCCAGCGGATAGTTGTTGGAATACCCGTCCACCGTATAAAACCCATGCATCAGGGAGGGGGCGGGGCTGATGCCCAGATGCGCCACGCGGTAGGAATCAGGGCTTCGGCCGATGGCATCCTCCAGCCGCGCCATCAGCTCCTCGGCGTAAAAGCTTTCCCATGAAATATATCCTGTGATGTCAGAGCCATTGTTGTATTGGTTCACATTCATATAATAGTAGGAATTATGCAGGACGATATCCGCATGTGGCAGCATCACCGCCGCCAGCGCCAGGCAGGGGAGCAGGATCCGCCCCAGCGCCGCCACCGGCCTGGAAGCCTGCCCCATGGCACACAGCTGCTGCCGCCAGACACCGAATAGCAGGGCAAGCTCCAGATACCAGCCCGCCGGGTAGAACCAGTAGAGCCGTTCCGCCTGAAAATAGCGCAGGAACCCGCTCATGCTGTTCTTCCAGGCCACCACGGGCTCAGATTTGCAGATACCGTAAAATACCGCTATTCCCACAAGGACCGCCATGCCTGTAAGCGCGCAGCGGTACAGCCTGCGCGCCTCCTGGCACAGTCTGGGATAAAGGCAGCCGAAGAGCAGCAGCCCCAGCAGAATCGGCAGAATCAGGCCTCTGTGATAGGAAGGGGCGTGCTGAGCGCTGTTCAGGAAAACATCCCACACCGTCTCCCAGAAAGGCATCGCGCCGTTCACCAGCTCTTCGCGATGGCTCACATAGCTCCCCCGCCCCAGAAGCAGCTCCAGGAAGAGCCTGTAGTTGGTCACAAGGTAGGTGGCCAGCAGGGTTCCGAACCCCATCATGCTGTACCTCATCCGTCTCCTGCGCAGAAGACCCCACACAATCGCAAGCGCCCAGAATCCAAGGACTCCGTAGCCCGTGCACACCAGATGGCTGGTCAGGCCGAAGAAGACCGTCAGGGCAAGCGCAGTCCTCAGCCGTCTGCCCTCGTCCAGGCATAATGCCGCATAAAGCAATAACGGCAGGCCCATCTGCGTAAGCCCGTAAATCGGATAAGAGGGCAGCATACAAAAGCAGCCCCCGGAAACCAC
>CAOOJO010000422.1 GCA_948496895.1 uncultured Acetatifactor sp.
GGGGGCATCGTGGGCAGGCTCCACCAGGGCTATCTGCAGAACTGCACCAACACGGGACATGTGCTGGGCAGGAAGGACGTGGGCGGCATCGCGGGGCAGCTGGAGCCTTTCCTGGAGATCCAGTACCTGAACGACAAGCTGGGCGAGCTGGACAGGGAGACGGAGGTGTTCTTCAACCTGTTGGAGGCGGCCCATGAGGACATCAGCGGCTATGGCGGGGAGGCGGCGGAGCTGTCAAGGAGCATCAGCGCGCATCTCTCCAATGCCTCCGCGGCAGGCACGGGCCTCACCGGGACAGCAGGTGAGCTGTGGTACATCTACAACCAGGAGCTGACGGGGATGAACGATGACTTGAGCCGTTTGAATGGGGAGTGGAGGGACCAGGCGGAGACGGACAGGGATAAGCAGGAGGACGACGGAGAGGAGACCGGGACGCAGGCCCCGGGGACGGAAGCTGGGGCAGAAGAGTCTGGGGCTGGCGAACCCGGGGAAGAAGAACCTGGGACAGAAGTGTCGGCAATCAGCCTTACCGGCGAGGAAGCCGCGGGAGGCCTGGAAACGGGACAGGAATCCGAAGAGGGGGACGGGGAACCCGGAGCGGACCTCACGGAGGACGGTTCGGAGCGGAATCCCGGGGAGGAACCTGTGGAAGGGCCAGTGGAGCCATCCGGAGGACAGCCGCCGGAAAACGCGGATGACCAGGAAGAAAATGACGACACCTCTGACGGAAGCCACATCCAGGGAGGCAATATAGACTGGCCGGACATCGACAAACCGGATTCTGACAAACCGGATATTGATAAGCCCAATCTTGATTTCCCCGATTTCGACAAAACAGGCATCGACAAGGCCGATATCGAGAACCTGGGAAAGGACATAGAGAGCTACCTGGCCGCCCTGCGCAGGTTCGGCGAGGGCGTGAACGGCCATCTGGGCAACATCACCTCTGCCACCAGCGACCGCAGCGGCGGCATCAACGCGAATCTCCAGACCCTGAACCAGGAGCTGGACGCGGCGGGGAATGACCTGCTCCGGCTGGCAGAGGTGCTGCGGCAGGGCGGGGACAGCACTTCCGCCGATGTGGACGCCCTGCTAGCCCAGGCAAAAGTGGTGAGGAGCTGCATCAACGACCTGCGGGACGACCTGTTCCGCTACGAGGGGATTACGGTGGAGGACGCCTCGGACGAGGCCGCAGGCGGCGACCTGGAGAACCTGGGGGCGGAGCAGCCCCAGGAGGCCTACTATGACACCACCTCTTTCCAGCAGGGGAAGATCACCCTCTGCATCAACCAGGGGACAGTGGAGGCGGACACCAATGTGGGCGGCATCACCGGGCTGATAGCCACGGAATACGACTTCGACCCGGAGGACGACATCACCCTCACCGGAGCGGAGAGCTTCCGCATCGAGCAGTCCGTAAAGGCTGTGGTGCGGGAGAGCCGCAACCTGGGCGCCATAACGGGCAAGAAAGACTACGTGGGAGGAGTCGTGGGCAAGGCCGATTTCGGCGCGGTGGTCTCCTGCGAGTCCTACGGGGCGGTGGAGAGCACGGGCGGGAGCTTTGTGGGCGGCATCGCCGGTTCCTCGGACTACTGCGTCAGGAGCTGCTATGCGATGGGCCCTGTGTCCGGGGAGACCTATGTGGGCGGCATTGCGGGCCGGGGCTGCGACATCTTCTACAGTTATGCCTACCCGGAAATCGACTGTCCCGGGGAGCGCGCAGGCTCTGTGGCAGGGTGGCTCCGGGAAGAGGGAATCCTCTGGGGCAACTATTATGTCCAGGGGAACGTGCCCGGCGTGGATTCCGTGGGCTACGAAAGCGGCGCTGCGCCCCTGCCTTATGAGGAGTTCTGCCGCCTGGAGGGCGCGCCGGAGGCGTTCTCGGAATTCACGGTGAGCCTGCAGGCGGATGGCCGGGAGCTGGCCTCGTTCCAGTGCGCCTACGGCGATGCCATCGACAGGAGCCGGATTCCCCAGGTGCCCGAAAAGGAGGGATATTACGGTACATGGCCTGATTTTGACTGGGATTTCGTCACCGGGAACCAGGTGCTGGAGGCACGGTACGAGAGATGGGTCACTTCCCTGGCCAGCGAAGAGGAAGATGAAGAGGGCAGGCCGCTGGTGCTGGTGCAGGGAGAGTTCCTGCCGGAGAGCAGGCTGAAGCTGGAGCAGGGGCCGGAGGGCGGCAGGAGGCTCTCCGTGTGGCTGGACGGCCAGGAGCCTGGCGACGCGTACCAGGGGATGCTCCTGGTGCGGGCGCTCTGTGAGGATCCGGAGCATACCACAGTGGAGATTTGGACAGGGAACGGCTACCAGACGGTTGAGAGCAGCACAGTGGGAAGCTATCTGGAATTCTCCATGGAGGGAGGAGCCGCTTTGGAAGGAGAGGCCTCCCCAAATGCCGAGAGGGCTTTCCGCCTGACTGCTGTTGAGAAGGACAATGGAAAGATTGTGCTGATTGCCTGTGCCGGAGGATGCGCGGCGTTGCTGGTCATCGTGATTCTGCTGATTGGAAAGCGGAATAAGCGCCGGAGAAAGCCGGTGGGAAAGCGGAAACGGCGTGCAGGCGCGGAGCCGGATGAAGGAGCGGACGACAAAACAGACGACAGAGCAGGAAACAACTGACAATCCACGAGAAAATCCGGAAAAGATTGGGTTCCATTTTCCGGATTTTCCTGTATAATGGAACTTGGACAATAGAATCCCGCATTTGGATTCTATTGTAGGTTTTAGACAATAGAATCCGGAGGACTGTCCCATGAAGAAAAGGAGCATCCTGCTTCAATTGTTCCTGAATATGCTCTATATCAGCGCCTTCACCTTTGGCGGCGGCTTCGTCATCATCACCCTGATGAAGCGGAAGTTCTGTGACGAGCTGGGCTGGCTGGAAGAAAAGGAGATGCTGGACATCACGGCCCTGGCCCAGTCCTCACCGGGAGCCATCGCGGTGAACGCGGCCATCCTGGTGGGATGGAAGCTGGCCGGGGCCGCGGGCATGGCGGCGGCAGTCCTGGGGACCATCATCCCGCCCATCGCCATCCTGTCGGCCATATCCTATATCTACGAGGCCTTTGCCTCCAATGTGT
>CAOOJO010000423.1 GCA_948496895.1 uncultured Acetatifactor sp.
ACTTCACCACGGCAGGGATGTATTTCTTGCCAGCCATGTCGATCATGGTGTTGGCCTCGATGTTGATGGCCTTGGCGTAGGTCTCGTAGATAATCTCCTCCCTGGACTCCAGCTCCACCTTGGTGAAGATGCCGAACTTCTCGAAGAGCCTCACCGCCTTGTCCGTGGTCAGGGTAGACGCCGCCTCCACCATGGACTTGATGTTGGGCAGGCCGCGCCTCTCGGCCTCCTTCACCCAGTCCTCGGAATAGCCGTCGCCGTTGAAGATGATCCTCTGGTGGGCCCCCATGTACTCCTTGATCAGGTCATGCACCGCAAGCTCGAAATCCTCCGCCTGCTCCAGCCTGTCGGCAGCCTCGCAGAAGGCTTCCGCCACGATGGCGTTCAATGTAGTATTCGGGCTGGCGATGGAATCCGCGCTGCCCACCATGCGGAACTCGAATTTGTTCCCTGTGAAGGCGAAGGGCGATGTCCGGTTCCGGTCCGTCGCGTCTTTGTCCAGATCCGGCAGCGTGGACACGCCGGTCTCCAGCTTGCCGCCCTCCAGACAGCGGGCCGCCTCGCCGGTCTCCACAAGCTGCTTCACCACATCCTCCAGCTGCTCCCCCAGGAAAATGGAGATGATGGCGGGAGGGGCCTCATTTGCCCCCAGCCTGTGGTCGTTGCCCACATCCGCCGCGCTCTGGCGCAGAAGATCCGCATGGGTGTCCACGGCCTTGATGATGCAGGCCAGCACCAGCAGGAACTGGATGTTGTCATTGGGGGTCTCGCCGGGATCTAAAAGGTTCACCCCATTGTCCGTGCCCAGAGACCAGTTGTTGTGCTTGCCGGAGCCGTTCACCCCCGCGAAGGGCTTCTCATGGAGCAGGCAGGTGAGTCCATGGCGGCCCGCCACCTTCTTCATGGTCTCCATGACTAGCTGGTTGTGGTCAACGGCGATGTTGGCGGTCTCATATACCGGAGCCAGCTCGTGCTGTGCCGGAGCCACCTCATTGTGCTGGGTCTTGGCCGTCACGCCCAGCTTCCACAGCTCCACGTTCAAATCCTTCATGTAAGCGCCGATGCGCTCACGGATGGTGCCGAAGTAATGATCCTCCAGCTCCTGGCCCTTAGGCGCGGGCGCGCCGAACAGGGTACGTCCGGCGAAGATCAGATCCTCCCTCTGGAGGTATTTCTCCCTGTCCACCAGGAAGTACTCCTGCTCCGGCCCCACGCTGGCCACCACCTTCGTGGCCCCGGTATTGCCAAAGAGCCGCACGATTCTCAGGGCCTGGGCGCTGATTGCCTCCATGGAGCGCAGCAGCGGGGTCTTCTTGTCCAGGGCTTCCCCGGTATAGGAGCAGAAAGCGGTGGGGATGCAGAGAATGACTCCGGTGGCGTCTTCCTTCAGGAAGGCCGGGGAGGTGATGTCCCAGGCAGTGTAGCCTCTGGCCTCAAAGGTGGCCCGCAGGCCGCCGGAGGGGAAGGAGGACGCGTCAGGCTCGCCCTTGATCAGCTCCTTGCCGGAGAACTCCATGATCATCTTGCCATCCTCGTCCGGGTGGGTCACGAAAGCGTCATGCTTCTCCGCCGTGATGCCGGTGAGGGGCTGGAACCAGTGGGTGTAATGGGTGGCCCCGTTCTCCACGGCCCAGTCCTTCATGGCCTTGGCCACCACGTCCGCGGCCGCCAGGGACAGCTCGCCGCCCTGATCCATGATTTTCCTGACCTCTTTATACACGCTCCTGGGCAGTCTCTCCTTCATCTTGCCGAAGGTAAATACCTTGCTGCCGAAAATCTCTTCTACATTCACTATTTCACACATTTTCCTACTCCTTCCTCTCTCCCTGTTCTCCACCGGCCCGGTCCCGAGAATCGCCACATAAAAAAAGTCCCAAAGTAACACCTTACCATGGAACCTCCTCGTTCATTGAATACCGATGTGCGGGAACGCTGCCGCTTCACCGCACCAGCATTCCGTTTTTTATAAAATACCCTACTTTCCTCAAAAATGCAATACCCCAAATGCCATTTCTCGCTTTCTTCCAAAAAAGGCCCGCTGTCCTGCCACTGACAGGGCAAATTGCATAGGGGTGCCCCTCCCTCCGGCCTGTCGGCTCTGGCGGAATATACAAGGGCCTGCGCCATACTGCCGCCCCGGGCCCGGGCTGCCGCCTGGATCCCTGCCTAAGCCCCTGTCCGGGAACGGTTCTCCACCCGCAGCAGGTCATAGGGCGCGGGCGTTTCCGAGAGCTTCACCCACATGGTCTCCCTTGCATGGGGACAGCTCTCCACCGCCTCCCCCTCCCCATTGTACATGGCTTCCACTGCCACCGGCACATTCCTGCCATCCGGCTTCATGATTTCAATGATGTCTCCCACACAGAACTTGTTCTTCTGCTCGAACCGGGCCAGGGCGAAGGCATCTCCGTCTTCCTTCTCCTGCAGCCAGGACAGCTCGCTGCCCATAGCCACTTCCTCGATGCTCCCCAGGTAGATATATTCGTTCACATAGGTGCTGTTGTCATAAATCTGGGCCTCCCCGGCAGGCTTCCCGAAATAGAAGCCTGTGGTGAACTGGCGGTAGGTGCACTTGGAAATCTCCGCCCGATACCAGCCCAGGTTCTCCCGGTAGCGCTCTTCGGAGATAAAATAATCGTCTATGGCCCTGCGGTAGGTGCGGGCCACCGTGGCGATGTAAAGGGCCGTCTTCATGCGCCCCTCCACCTTGAAGCTGTCGATTCCGGCCTCCACCAGCTCCGGTATGTGCTCTATCATGCATAAATCTTTGGAATTGAAAATATAAGTGCCCCGCTCATTCTCATATACCGGCAGGTACTCCCCGGGCCTGGTCTCCTCCACCACCGCGTACTTCCAGCGGCAGGGATGGGTGCAGGAACCCTGGTTGGCGTCCCTCCCCGTTAAATAATTGCTCAATAGGCAGCGCCCGGAATAGGAGATGCACATGGAACCCTGGACGAAGCTCTCTATCTCCATCTCCTCCGGAATCCGCTCCCGGATGGCCCTGATTTCCTCCAAAGCCAGCTCCCTGGCAGACACCACCCGCCTGGCCCCCAGCCCCCACCAGAACTGATAGGTGCGGTAA
>CAOOJO010000424.1 GCA_948496895.1 uncultured Acetatifactor sp.
TCGTTTGAGCCTATTTTTTTCGGCTCGGTTTTTCATAGCCTACTTGACACTACCGTCTTCAGTTTATCCGCCGCTTCCGCGCCGCGAACTCCGCGGCCTCCCTCACCCAGCCCATCAGTTCCCCGTCGAGCTCCGCCTCCTCCGAAATCATGACATGGTGGGTCCAGCGGTTGGGGTAGGGCTCCACTGCCGCGTCGATGCGGGGGGATTCCACCTGGTGCCCCAGCCCGAAGGTGATGACGATATAATGCCGTGGCCGCTCCCTGGCCTTCCGCACAGGCAGGAAGGAGACGAAAGCGAAGTTATGTCCGTTGGAAAATGCAATCTGCGTCTTCTGCACCCTGACCTGCACCTGGCCGATCTCCGAAAGCAGCTTTCCTGCGAACGCCTGGTACAGCGCCAGGGCCTCCGGCTTTCCCTCGAAGAACATAAGTGTATCCTGATCCATGCCGCAGACCTCCCCGCTATTTTCATTCCAATGTCAGCAGACATCCCTGCTTCCTGAAAACCGATGTCAATACCAGCAGACATGACTGCTTTCTGAAAAACCGATACCAATGCCAGCAGACATGCCCGTTTCCAGATAACCAATGGCAATGCCAGCAAGCATACCTGTTCCCAGGTAATCGATGGCACTTCTGGCAGACATGTCCGTTCCCGGGTAGCCGATGTACCACAGCCGTTCCCATCAACACGGCATGTCAGCTTCATAACTTCCGCAGCTCAATCAACCAGCACCGGATTCTCCTCCACCACCCAGGGCAGGCCGTACTCGTTCAGCGCCTCCATGAAGGGATCCGGGTCGAACTCCTCCACGTTGAACACGCCGGGCCTCTTCCAGATTCCCTCCATCACCAGCATGGCCCCAATCATGGCGGGGACGCCGGTGGTATAGGAGATGGCCTGGGAGCCGAGCTCCCTGTAGCATTCCTGGTGGTCGCACACATTGTAGATGTAGACCGACTTCTCCTTCCCGTCCTTCACGCCGGTGAAGATGCAGCCGATGTTGGTCTTGCCCACCGTCCGGGGGCCAAGGGAAGCCGGGTCGGGGAGCAGGGCCTTCAGGAACTGGATGGGCACGATTTCCTTTCCATCAAACAACACCGAATCCGTGCGCAGCATCCCTACGTTCTCCAGGCATTTCATATGGGTCAGGTAACTCTGCCCGAAGGTCATGAAGAAGCGGATGCGCTTCACCCCGGGGATGTTCCTGGCCAGGGACTCGATTTCCTCATGGTGCAGCAGGTACATGTCCTTCTTCCCCACCTGGGCAAAGTCGTACTCCCGCTTGATCTCCATGGGCGCGGTCTCCACCCAGCGGCCGTCCTCCCAGTAGGAGCCGTTGGCGGACACCTCCCGCAGGTTGATCTCCGGGTTGAAGTTGGTGGCAAAGGGGTATCCGTGGTCTCCACCGTTGCAGTCCATGATATCGATATAGTGAATTTCATCGAAATAATGCTTTAAGGCGTAGGCGGAGAAGACACTGGTGACCCCGGGGTCGAAGCCGCTGCCCAGCAGGGCCGTGATTCCGGCCTTCTCGAAGCGCTCCCTGTAGGCCCACTGCCAGGAATAGTCGAAATACGCGGTGAAGCCCTCCTCCTTGCACCGTTTCTCGTACACTGCCCGCCAGGCGGGGTCTTCCGTGTCCTCCGCCTCGTAATTGGCGGTGTCGATGTAGTCAACCTTGCAGGCCAGGCAGGCATCCATGATGGTCAGGTCCTGATAGGGCAGGGCCAGGTTCAGCACGGCCCCCGGCTGCTCCCTTTCTATCAGGGCAATCAGCTCCTCCACATTGTCCGCGTCCACCTGGGCGGTGGTGATCTTCGCCGCCGTGGTGCCCGCAAGCTTCTCCTTCAGGGCGTCGCACTTGGATACCGTACGGCTGGCGATGCAGATCTCCGAGAACACATCCGCCTTCTTCGCGCACTTCTGGATGGCCACGGCAGCCACGCCACCGCAGCCTATTATCAGTATTTTACTCATTTCTTCTCTCCGTTTCTTTTCTAATCTACTTCCTCTACATTATTCCCGAACATGCTTCCTCATCGCAGCCTTTCTCCATGCATCCTTTTCCTGATTGATCAAGGCCACGGCGGCATAAGCGCGAAGTCTGCCCTCTGCCGTATTTTCTATATTTTCTTCATTTTCAACCGTTATCACAATCGCCTTTTTATTTATCCGCAATGGTTCCTTTCCCAAAACCTCCGTACCATCATAATATCCTGTAATAGGCATATCTTTCACCTGCCTTTCACAGCTTAGCCTTACCATCTGCTTACATTTCGCGCAACCCGCAAGCCCTACGCCTCATGTATCTCCACCTTCCGCAGCAGCCTCTCCACATAAGCCGGCAGGCAGAAGGCCCCCATGTGGAGCCTGGGGGTGTAGTATCTGGTCTCCAGCCCTCTCTCCGACCATTTTTCCGGGTTCAGGTCGTGTACCGGATGGTATCTCCTGGAAGCGAAGCCGAAGAGCCAGTGCCCTGAGGGATAGGTGGGGATATGGGCCTGGTACACCCTGCTGATGGGGAAGCTCTCCACGATGCGCTTGTGGGCCCGCATGCAGGCCTTGGCGTCCGCCTCGTAGAAGGGGCTCTCATGCTGGTTCACCATGATGCCGTCCTCCCGCAGGGCCTTGTAGCAGTTCCCATAGAATTCCTTGGTGAACAGGGCCTCCCCGGGGCCGAAGGGATCCGTGGAGTCCACTACGATCATGTCGTATTCATCGGCCTTTCGCCGCACGAACTTCATGCCGTCCTCATAGTAGATGTGGACGCGGCTGTCCTCCAGGCCGCAGGAGACTCCCGGCAGGTATTGTCTGCATACGGTGACCACCTGCTCGTCGATTTCCGCCAGGTCGATCCGCTCCACCTCCGGGTACTTCACCAGCTCCCTGACGATGCCGCCGTCTCCGCCTCCGATGACCAGGACGTCCCGCACCCGCGGGTGCACCGCCATGGGCACATGCACCATCATCTCGTGATAGATGAATTCATCCTTCTCCGTGAGCATCATGTAGCCGTCCAGCGTCAGGAACCGCCCGAACTCCGGGGACTCGAACACATCGATCCGCTGGAAAC
>CAOOJO010000425.1 GCA_948496895.1 uncultured Acetatifactor sp.
AATCGAAGGTCTTCGGAGGCTCTCCCAGGCAGATGCACAGGATGCGATAGATTTCTCCCAGCATCTCCTCCTTCCTGGCGGCCAGCTCCTCCCGCTTCGCCCCTGCCGCGTAGGCGCCGCGCAGACGGCAGGCATCCTCCCGCAACTTCACGGTGAGCACGCTGTCCATCTCCCCGGAGGCGGAGGAAGCCTTGGATTCAGGCATGGCGTACTTGGGAACCACGCCGTACTTGTCCACCAGGCCGCAGAGCATGTCCCACTGTCCGCCGTCGTTCATGGGCGCGGACAGAAGCCACGCAATCAGCCGTCCCTCCCTGGGCTCGTCCAGGGTGTCCAGGATGCTCTCCAGAAAGAAGTTGGCCTTCTCCAGCTTGTCATAGAAAAACATGTAGTTCTGGGAAAGCTCGAAGCTCTCCAGGTTCAGCTTCTTGATCACCTCGAACCGGAAGGTGTTCAGCGCCGCGAACATCCAGCAGCGGCCGCTCTGCTTCTGGTTGGTGATGGCGCCCTGCTTGAGCTTCACGGAAAAGCTCTGGCGGGTAGCGCGCTGTGCCTCCCCGTTCTTGGCCGATGCCTTCAGGCCGTTCTCCATGACGGCGTTCTTCGCCACCTGGAGTGCCGTGTCCGCGCCGCACTCCCTCTCGAACTGTTCCAGCAGTTCCTTTGTGATACTTTCGCTCATGTTCATCCCTCTTTCGTCAGGCTCCGGGGAAATTGCCTGTATGCTTCCCCGGAACCGAATGTGATAAGTAAAGCATCTTGATTATACTATTTCCCCGGATTTTCTGCAACTTGATTTCAACTTTTTTTCCTGATTTTGCTTTCCTTTTGGACGCAATTACTATATAATGAATAAAGATGTGCAGACAAAGCCGGTCCACAGGAGAGACGAAATGGAAGATTCCCTGAAGCTCTTAACCAACTATATACAGGATGTCCTCGAACAGCCTGACACAGCCACGCTCCGCCTGGAGGATCTGGCACCTGATTTCCGGGAGCTGGGGGAGAGGGCTGCCCTTCTGGCCGGAACGGTCCAGGATCTGAGGAATCAGCTGCAGCAGAAATTCGAGGCGTTGGAGCTGGAGAATCAGGTCCTGATGGACAACATCCAGGCTATGGATGAAATCGGCTGGTCCCTGGAGCAGAGCAATCAGGAGCTGCGCAGCAACCTGGAGCTGGTGACCGCCCTCACCGACTATACCCACAACATGATCTTCGTCTATTCCGCGGATACCGGCCAGGAGGTGCACGCCAATCAGCCCGCCCGCTGGTTCCAGAAGGCCCATGCCCAGACTGCCGCCCAGCTGACCCGGACGCTGCTGGAGAAGCAGCCGGAAATCCAACAGCAGCTGGACCATCATCAGAAGAGCCCGAAAACGGAGGAGGGGCAGCCTGCCGGGAACGACGGACTCCCGAGGCACGGCCGGAATTCCCTGCGATGGGACATGGCGCTGGAGGATTCTGACGACAAGGAAATCTTCTATCAGGTGGAGTCCTTTCTCATCCCCTGGCTGCGCTCGGACGCGGAGGATTCCCACGATGCCAGGAGGCAGGCGATCGTCCATATCGTAATCGATGAGACGGAGCGGCAGCGGCGGCAGAAGATGATCTATCGTTTCGCCTATGTAGACCCTCTGACCAACTTAAAGAACCGGCGCTACGCCATGGAGAAGATGGAGCAGTGGATAAAGGAGGGCACCTCCTTCACCCTCTCCTTTATCGATGTGGACTATCTGAAATACTGTAACGACACCTTCGGTCATGAAGAGGGCGACAGCTATCTGGTGGAGGTCTCCAGGGCGCTGCAGGCCCTGGGCGGCGAGGTGTGCCGGGTGGGCGGGGATGAATTCTTCGTGCTCCAGGCCGGAGCCGCTTCGGAGGACCAGGACCGGAAGCTGGACGGGCTGCGGCAGGCGCTGCTGGCCGACAAGAGCAGCGGGCACCCCAAGAGCTTCAGCTATGCCACCACTTTGGTTCCGGCCCACTGCGCCACGCCCCTGACGGCGTACATCAGCGATACTGACACGAAGATGTACCAATATAAGCAGAAATACAAGATTCCGCTCTCCGATGTGGTCTATCGGGACGACCGGATATAGGGAGGATCGATTTCTTTCAGTTCCTTTTTCAACCGCCAGATGCCATATGCCAGCAGCAGGCCGCTGTACAGAAGAAGCGATAGGAAGACGATCAGGAAAAAGTCGCGCGGCAGCGAGTAGGAAGCTGTACGGAAGCCTGACACGATGCAGTGGCTGATGATATAGGCGATGGGATACAGACCGATACGTTCTACGCATGCCCGTAATTCCGTCTTCTTTTTTACTGCAAGCCATGCAATTGCCAGCGCCACCAGGGCTGCCACCGCAAGGAAAAGATAGTACCCCAGCGACAGCCTTGGCAGGACAATGCCTCCCTCATAATCCGCGTCCCCGTAAAAGCAGATATTCTCATTCCCGTCATTGGGAAGATACACCCCCTTAATCGGAAAAGGCTCCTTCGGAAAAACGATTGCCGACAGTTTCCCATCCTTATCCGAAAACCACTTGTCCCAAAGGGAAGTCCAGGCCTGGACCTCACAGTAGTAGAAGCTTCCGCCCTCGGGATCCGGATAGAGGGTGTAGTCGAACTCTGTCACCTCTTCGTCAAAAATAATGCACAGGCCGCTGTCCCCCACAGGCTCAGCCGTAACCAGCCCCTCAGAGTACGGCAGATAGACCGGCGCGTCCAGCACGGCAAAGGCCGATACCAGCAGCGCGGCCACGAACACGGCAGTGAGCAGGATCGTCTGTATCTTCTTAGCCGCCATCTTCTTCCTGAGCTTCAGCAGCGGGACGGCGTCCCTCTTTCCTTCCGCCCGCCCCGGCTCTTTGGCCTGCTCATATTCCCTGCGGCATGCCTCGCAGCCTTTCAGATGCTCCTCTACATAGGATACGGTATCGGGGCTCACCATGTCTTCTGCATATAGCGGCAAGATGTCCCTGATGATGTTGCATTCATTTCGCATAGGTTCTGTCCTCCAGTCTGGATTGAATCATCTTTTTGGCCCGATGGTAGGTCACGCAGGCCCAGTTTTCCG
>CAOOJO010000426.1 GCA_948496895.1 uncultured Acetatifactor sp.
GGATAGCGGCCCTCTCTGGCAAGGGGCAATGCGTACTCCTCTTCGTCATCGCCTTTTTCTTTTCTTCCATACTATAAGCCATCCGGCAGATTTTGTCAAGAACGTTTTTGCAGAATTTCATTAGCGAAATATCGCGGCGACGCTCCCGGCTATCAGCACGGCGGCAATGGCGTGCCGCTTCCATGTCAGGCTCAGATACCCCGCGAACTCCCGGAGCAGAGCGTTCAGGGTAAAATACCATTTCGTCTTCGCGCCGTACCCCACGCACTTCAGCCCCTGCTGCCTGGCCAGGAGCAGGGCACGGAACACATGGTAGGCCGTGGTGACCAGAATGACCCTGGGCTTCTCCCCGCTCATCAGCTCCCTGGAGAACCGCAGGTTCTCCTCCGTGGATCTGGACTTATCCTCAATCATGATTTTCTCCGCGGCCACGCCCTTTTGGACTGCGTAGTCCGCCATGGCCCTGCCCTCCGCCAGATCCTCCCCGGGCCCCTGGCCGCCGGACATGATCAGCATGGCTTTCGGGTTGCGGGCCAGCAGCTCTATGCCTTTGTCGATCCGAGCGGCCAGCAGCGGCGTCACCCTTTCACCGATCAGGCCAGCCCCCAGGACGATGATGTAATCCGCCCTGCGCCTTTTTCTCATATGAACCAGATTCAGCACGGCGGAGAGCACGTAGATGACCAGCAGGGCGAGGAGATAGAATGCCAGCAGGCTGATGAGGATGTACAGCCTAGTCCCCAGCAGGCCTCTCCCCAGCCTGCCCATGGCGGGCCAGACGGTCAGATAGGCGAAGAGCAGGACGGAGAAAGCCATGGAAAGCATATTCGCCGGTCTCATCCCCTCATGCCGGATGATTTTGAGCCCCTCCACGAAAAACGTGACAATCAGCACAATGGGGAGCACCGCCACGCATAGCAGCGCCAGGACACCCAGTATGATAAGGATCCATGTCAGGATTATGTGGGATGCCAGCCATTCCATATACCCGGCCAGAACGAAAAGCATGGCGACGGCCAGGCAGGCCATCATCCAGAAAAAGGAGACGCCGCTCCACAGCGACCTGGGCTCACGCGCCATGACCCCCACAAAGAACAAAAACGATATCGCAGACAAAATCATTGCAATCTGCCACATAGTTGCTACCCCCCGCATTTTATGAATATATCCCTCTGTCAATACTGTCTTTTGCATATTCTGTGCCCTGAATAAGGTCATTATATCATGTGCAGAGCCCGCACATGATGGATGGCCATCCGGCCGCCCCATGCCCTGAATAAGGTCATTATATCATATGTCCTGACGCAAGACATTACAATCAGGTGACATTTTCATAACAATTTTGTAGCATGGCAGCTCTGTCATACTGGTCTGGTAAAAAAGTTCTGTTCTGGTTCTTTTAAACAGGCCACTTTTCCGCTACACTGTCATTGACACTGTGAGGCCACACAAAAAAGTCATAAGGAGATAAAAGACATGAACAGGAAAGAGCAACAGGAACAAACAGAGCGACAGAAAAGCTTTTGTCTGCTCATCATCGGGGCCGTGCTATTGATTGCGGGCATCCTCTTCGCGGTGTACGCGTATAATACCAGCTATCAGGAATCCACTGTCACAGGCGCGGAGTTAAGCGAGGTCAAGGCCCAGGTCAGCGCCATAAAGGAAGGGACGCAGGAGGGCGACTTAGAAGCCCTGACTGCCAGACAGGAGGAGCTGGCGGCGGAAAAGCTGTCGCAGGAGCGTCCTTATTCCTACGGCCTGACATTGGTTTTCTTCGCCTTCCTGCTGACGGCAAAGGGAATCTACAACGCGGTCGTCGGCCAGCGCAAATCCCAGCGGGCGGATGTAAAGCGCCTGGCCCAGGCAGGCCTGCTGGCGGCGCTGTGCTACATCGGCTTCGCCTTCTTCAAAATCGACATCCCCGTAGGGCCTGAGAAGACCGCCTTCCACTTCGGCAATGTGTTCTGCGTGCTGGCAGCCCTGCTGCTGGGGGGCTACTGGGGCGGCCTGGCCGGAGCGGTGGGCATGACCATCGGCGACCTGACCACTGCCTATGTGACCAGCGCGCCCAAGACATTCTTTCTCAAGCTCTGCATCGGGCTGATCGTAGGGCTGGTGGCTCACGGCATCTTCCATCTGGGTCAGGCCCGGGAGGGGAAAAAGGTGGCGCTTGCTACGGTGGCAGCCGCTTTCTGCGGCATGGCCTTCAATGTGGTGGCGGACCCTCTGGTGGGGTATTTCTACAAGACCTATCTCCTGGGCGTGCCCCAGGACATCGCCACCGCCCTGGCGAAAATCGCCACCCTTACCACAGGGGTGAACGCCGTGGTGGCGGTCATCGCGGCCTCCGTCTTCTACCTGGCCCTGCGGCCTGCCCTGAAGAAATCCGGATTGTTCGCGGAGCTCTGACGGCTCAAAAAAGCCAGGCGGAACGCCATCGCCTGGCTTTTTGTATACTGTATTTCAATTTTCTGTAAACTGTACATCGATATATCCCATGGAACACTCCAGGTCGATCTTCCTGGCCGCGCCGTTGTCAATGTCCTTCTCCTGTCCTAAACCCGTGTAGCTCCATGTTCCCAGATCGATGCTGCCCATTGCGCATTCCAGCTGGAAGTTGAAGTCCTGCTCCCGGCCTGCCAGGGTCATTTCCACGCTTCCCATAGAGCATTCCACGTCTGCCTCTCTTCCTAAGGTGGTCTCACCTGCCATGAATACCCCCAGGCCCACCTCCACGTCCAGCTTGGCCGTCTCCAACTGGGCGAAGCTCGCGGAGCCCGCGCCCACGCTCACCTCCAGGTCCGAGACGCTGGCGCTGTCCACGGAAATCTCTCCCGCTCCCACCTCCAGAGAGGCTTTGTCCGCGGAAAGGCTGCCGAAATACAGCACCCCTGCCCCCAGCTCGGCCTCCACCTCATCAAACCGATAGCCCTCGGGCAGATACAGGATTATCGTGCCCTCCGCCACGTCGGCAGGCGTCCTGCCTACCGATATCACGTGCAGGGTGTGATCCTCCACATAGCCCTGGAACCTGTAGGCATCCCT
>CAOOJO010000427.1 GCA_948496895.1 uncultured Acetatifactor sp.
AATTGCATGATGTGGAAAATATGTTCATCATGCTAGGGCAGACTGGCGGTATGCCCGAGATGGTCTTCGAATATATCCTGGCGAAGAACGGAATCGACCCGGCCACGGAGGTGAACATCGACCAGAGCATCGACTTCGGCTCCACGGCAGCGGCATTCTCCGGCGGGCAGGGGGACTTCACCGTGGAATTCGAGCCACACGCCACCTCCCTGGAGCAGAAGGGCGAAGGCTATGTAGTGGCCTCCCTGGGCGAGGATTCCGGTTACGTGCCCTACACCTCCTTCTCCGCCAAGAAGAGCTACCTGGAGAAGAACAAGGACACGGTTCAGGCGTTCACCAACGCGCTGCAGAAGGGGATGGACTATGTGCAGGAGCATACGCCGGAGGAGATTGCCAAGGTAATCGCCCCCCAGTTCCCGGAGACAGACATGGAGACTCTGACCACCATCGTGGCCAGATATTACCAGCAGGACACCTGGAAGGAGAACCTGATTTTTGAGGAGGACGCCTTCACGCTGCTCCAGAATATCCTGAAGGACGCGGGCGTGCTGGAGAAGCAGGTGCCTTATGGAGATTTGGTGACAAAGGACTTCGCCCAGAAGGCGGCGGAATAATCGACAGCGACAGACGAAAAGCGCTTTCCCGGAAATAACCATGCGGAAAAGCGCTTTTTCCAGCCCTGGACAGCGCTCCGGAGCTGAGAGCCCCGCAGAATCCTCAACTACTGCTTCAGGCGGATGTTCTTCATGGCCCAGATCCGCAGGGCATTGGCGTTGTTGCTGATTTTCTGGAGGGAATCCAGGATTTTCTGAAAGGCGGGGCGCTCGTTCTCCTCGATGACGCCGTCCTCGGAGATGGCAATCAGGGAGGCCCGCAGGGCATCGATGTCCTTCAATGAACCCAGAACCTTCAGCGCCAGCCTGTCGAAATCGTCGATGGTCACCTCCGACACGCTGTTGCGGCCGATGGGGCATTCCCTGGCGCAGTAGGAGTTGCACAGCTCCGGCGTGTTGTAGGCCTCCGCCATGGCCTTGACCTCCTCCGGGTAGGGCGGGATGGTGTCCAGCTCGATGCGGGCCAGCCTGGTGCGGTCTATGCCTATGAGTTCAGCCGCCTTCTCCCGGCTGGAAAAATCGGAATTCTGCTCCGCTGCCTGGGAACGTGCCAGATAGTACATGTTATCAGCGGCTTTCGTAGCTTTTTTACCCATGTCGATTCTCTTCTTTCTGTTATAGGATAAAGGTATATTCCTTTAGTTTATTCGAAAAATCCCTTTTTGTAAAGATTATTTCGCAAAAGCAGTTGAGAGAACCTGGAAAATTTGCTAAAATGAAAAAGAATCGAATATCCAGAGAACAAAATAAAAAGAAGCGGAGGAAGAGACAATGGGCTTGATAAAAGCGGCAAAGGATGCCGTCAGCTCCATGCTGGCGGATCAGTGGAGGGAGTATTTCTACTGCGATTCCCTCTCCAATGACATATTGGCGGCCAAGGGCAGGAGGCGCGCCAACGGAGGTCGAGGCAACAAGGGGGTGGACAACATCATCTCCAACGGCTCCATCATCGCTGTCAACGAGGGACAGTGCATGATGATCGTGGAGCAGGGCGGCATAGCTGAGTTCTGCGCGGAGGCCGGGGAGTTCGTCTACGACAATTCCACGGAGCCCAGCCTGTTCTACGGAGACCTGGGGGAGAACCTGAAGAACACTTTCCAGGCGATCGGCAAGAGGTTCAGCTTCGGCGGCGGTACAGGCAAGGACCAGAGGGTCTACTTCTTCAACACCAAGGAAATCATGGACAACCGCTACGGCACGGCCACCCCCATCCCCTTCCGCTACATAGACGACAACATCGGCCTGGACATGGACGTGACCATCCGCTGCAACGGCTCCTATTCCTTCCGGATCGTGGATCCCCTGCTTTTCTACACAAATGTATGCGGGAACGTGTCCGATGTCTATCACCGCAGCGAGATCCTGAATCAGATGAAGGCGGAGCTGATGACGGCCATGCAGCCCGCTTTGGGCAAAATCAGCAGCCTGCGTGTGAGGGTGTCCGATATCCCCAACCATGTGATGGAGCTGGTGGACGCGGTGAACGCCCAGCTGTCGGTGAAGTGGGAGAAGACCCGGGGCATCGTGGTGGTCAGCATGACCATGAATCCGCCCTCCATGCCGGAGGAGACGGCGAAGCGGATCAGCGACCTCCAGAGCAGCGCGGTGATGCGCAATCCCAATATGGCTGCGGCCACTTTGGTGGGAGCCCAGGCGGATGCCATGCGGGCGGCTGCTTCCAATACGGCCACCGGGCCTATGATGGCTTTCGCGGGCATGAACATGGCCGGCGCCGCCGGGGGCATGGATGCCAATTCCCTGTTCGCCATGGGGGCGGCTCAGAACCAGGCGGCTCAGGCTGCCCGGAACCAGTCCGGGAACGGCATGGGGCAGGGAGGAGCGGCACCGGTGCTGGGCTGGACCTGCAAATGCGGCCATACGGACAATCGCGGGAAGTTCTGTATGGAATGCGGGAGCCCCAAGCCCTCGGAGGCAGGGTGGACCTGTAGCTGCGGGACCGTAAACCAGGGGAAGTTCTGCACCAACTGCGGTACGAGGAAGCCGGAGGGCGCGCCGCTGTACCGTTGCGACAAATGCGGCTGGGAGCCCGAAGACCCGGCCCACCCTCCGAAATTCTGTCCGGAATGCGGAGACGTCTTCAATGAGAACGATAGGATATAGGGTGGAGAGATGGGTTTACTGGATACACTGAACAAGGAGCAGCGGCAGGCGGCGTCTACGGTGGACGGGCCGCTATTGGTGATAGCGGGAGCGGGGAGCGGGAAGACAAGAGTGCTGACCCACAGAATCGCCTATCTCATAGAGGAGATAGGGATAAAGCCCTGGAACATCCTGGCAATCACCTTCACCAACAAGGCAGCCGGGGAGATGCTCCAGCACGGGGAGTGGCGGACTGTAGAGCAGCGGACCCAATTTCCCCGCAAGGTCGCCTTTTGGCTCAATACCCTCT
>CAOOJO010000428.1 GCA_948496895.1 uncultured Acetatifactor sp.
GGACAGAGGGCGGCTTCAAGGGCTACAATACGGACATGCCCGGGCTCTACCGCGCCATGAGCGAGGACGGCGTGGGGATAGAGGGGGAGGACGTATTGATTCTGGGAGCCGGAGGCGTGGCCCGGGCGGTGGCCATCCTGGCAGTCCGGAAGGGCGCCAGGCGGATCCTCATCCTGAACCGTACCCTGGAGAAGGCGCAGCGGATCGCCCAGGAGGTCAACGGCCTGGCCCCGGCGGGCGTGCAGCCGGCAAGGGCGCTGGCCCTGGAGGAATGCGCCTCCCTGCCCGGGGACAGGTATCTCGCCATCCAGGCCACCAACGTGGGGATGTTCCCGAAGACGGAGGAGGCGGTCATCGAAGATACGGCTTTTTACCGGAAGGCCCACACCGGCTACGACCTCGTCTTCAATCCGTCCAGGACCCGGTTCATGGATCTGGTGGAGGAAAACGGCGGCAGGGCCTTCGGCGGGCTGAAGATGCTGCTGTACCAGGGCATCATAGCCTATGAGCTCTGGACAGGGGCCCAGGTGGACGCGCAGCTTGCGGAGAGGGCCTACGCTGCGATGAAGGAAGCCATGCATATTTCCTAGGGCGGCAGAGGGGCTGCAGGGCTTATGGAGGATTTGGGATGAGCAAAAGAAATCTGGTACTGATCGGCTTCATGGGCAGCGGGAAGACGTCCGTGGGACTGCGGATGTCCTACAGGCTGCGCAGGCCGGTGGAGGATACGGACAAGCTGATAGAGCGCAGGACAGGGCGCAGCATCAGCGAGATCTTCGCCCGGGAGGGGGAGGAGCATTTCCGCAGGCTGGAGACCGAACTGCTTTCGGAGCTTGCGGAGAAAGGGCGCAGCGCCATCTATTCCGTGGGCGGCGGCACGCCGGTGCGGCCGGAGAACAGGGAGCTGCTGAAGCGCCTGGGGACGGTGGTGCTCCTGCGGGTGCGGCCGGAGACGGTGTACGAGCGGCTGAAGGAGGATACCACCAGGCCGCTCCTGCAGTGCCCGGACCCTCTGGGGCGGATCCGGGAGCTGATGGAGGGCAGGAGGGAGGCCTACGAGTCCTGCGCGGACGTGATCCTGGACGTGGACGATATGGAGATGGAGGATATCATGGAAAGCATCGCAAAGGAGATGAACAGGATGAAGCTTTTGGTGATCAACGGGCCTAACATCAATTTCCTGGGGATTCGGGAGAAGAGCGTATACGGCACCCAGGACTATCAGCATCTGCTGGACATGATCCGGAAGAAGGGGGAGGAGTCGGGAAACGACATCACTGTATTCCAGAGCAACCACGAGGGAGCCATCATCGACCGGATACAGGAGGCCTATTTCGACGGCACGGAGGGGATCGTGATCAATCCGGGGGCCTATACCCATTACAGCTATGCCATCCGGGACGCCCTGGCCAGCATCACGGTGCCCAAGGTGGAGATCCATATCTCCGACATCACCAAGCGGGAGGAGTTCCGGAAGGTGTCCGTCACCGCGCCTGCCTGCGACAGGCAGATTTACGGCCTGGGGCTCGCGGGGTATCTGAAGGCCATTGACTGCGTCCTGGACATGGGGAAAAAGCAGGGCTGAGGCGCTTTTCCAATCTTTTTACAAAATTTTTTCAAAAACAGTTGAAATTTGTACATATTTATATTAAACTAATGTAGAATTATATTTGTGAGCACAATTAGGAGGAATACGAAATGATTTCTGCAGGTGATTTCCGGAACGGTATTACCATTGAGTATGATAACAATGTGTATCAGATTATTGAATTCCAGCATGTGAAGCCTGGCAAGGGCGCGGCCTTCGTGAGGACGAAGCTGAAGAACATCAAGAGCAGCGGCGTGATCGAGAAGTCCTTCCGTCCTACCGAGAAGTTCCCCCAGGCGCGTATCGATAGAAAGGATCTGCAGTATCTGTATTCGGACGGTGATTTGTATTATTTCATGGATACGGAGAGCTATGAGCAGATCGCCCTGAACAGCGATGCCGTGGGCGACGCGCTGAAGTTCGTGAAGGAGAACGAGATGTGCAAGATCTGTTCCCACAACGGAAGCGTATACTCCGTGGAGCCTCCTCTGTTCGTGGAGCTGGAGATCACGGATACCGAGCCCGGCTTCAAGGGCGATACGGCGACAGGCGCGTCGAAGCCTGCTACCGTGGAGACAGGGGCACAGGTCTTCGTCCCGCTGTTCGTCAACCAGGGGGACAAGATCAAGATCGATACCAGGACAGGCGAGTATCTGTCCAGGGTCTGATTTCATCTGATTCGCTCCGAACTGATATAGATTTATGCTGCTCTTTCTGGTGTCTGCTCAGGCGCAGGCGCTGTTGCGCATGTTACTAAGAATTTATTCAAAGACAGCGCAGAAAGAGGGACAGTATGGATATAAACGAATTCGCAGGCAAAGTATGCGATGCGATGAAGAAGACGCTCGGCGCAGGCTGCCGGGTGGAGTGCAAGGAGGTACGAAAGAACAATGGCGTGATTCTCCATGGGCTGTTGGTCCTGGGAGAGAATCGGAACGTAGCGCCCACGATTTATCTGGACACCTTTCTGGAGGCCTATGAGGCGGGAGCCACCTTCGGCTCCATCATCCAGAGGCTGACGGATATCTGTAAAGAGGACATGCTGCGGGAAGCCATAGACATGGAATTTTTCCGGTCCTTTGAGAAGGTGAGGGACAGAATCTGTTACCGCCTTATCGGCAGGAAAGGGAATGAAGAATTGTTGGAAGACATACCATATATCGAATTTCTGGATTTGGCGATCTGCTTCTATTATGCCTATCACGGGGATGCGCTGGGGGATGGGACGATTCTCATCCACAATTCCCACATGGAGCTGTGGGACACCTGCACGGCGGAGCTGTTCGGGGTGGCGAAGCGCAACACCCAGAGGCTCTTCCCCTGGGTGTGCAGCTCTCTGGCGGAGGTGCTGGACGAGATAGGGGCAGAGGATGGCGGCAGGATTACGGCGGCCCAGGAGGACATCTTCCTGCGGGAAATGCCGCTA
>CAOOJO010000429.1 GCA_948496895.1 uncultured Acetatifactor sp.
ATATCCTGAATTCCGCCGTCCGCGCCGTGGCCTCTTCCGCTAGGGTGCAGGAGATCCTGGACGAGGTGCCAGCACAGATAGATGTGGAGGAAAGCCCGGACGAGATGCCAGCAAAGCTGCAGGGCACCATCGCATTCCGGGAGGTGTCCTTTGCCTACGCGGGCACATCCCGTCCAGCAGTGCAGGATGCCAGCTTTTCCATTGCGGAGGGAGAGACCATCGGCATCATCGGCCCCACCGGCTCCGGCAAAACCACGCTGGTGAACCTGGTCCCCCGGTTCTACGATGCCACCCAGGGCCAGGTGCTTGTAGGCGGATGCGACGTGACCCGGATGCCTATGTCCAGGTTGCGGGAGATGATAGCCGTAGTGCCCCAAAAGGCGCTGCTCTTTACGGGCACCATACAGGAGAATCTGCGCTGGGGAGACAAAAATGCCCCCCTGGAGGAAATCCGCCGGGCCGCGGAGGCGGCCTGCGCCCATGAATTCGTGTCAGGGCTGCCGGAGGGATATGACACCCAGCTGGGCCAGGGAGGGGTGAACCTCTCTGGCGGCCAGAAGCAGAGGCTGTCCATCGCCAGGGCGCTCCTGAAGAAGCCGCGGATTCTGATTTTGGACGACTGTACCAGCGCCCTGGATGCCACCACGGAGGCCCGGGTGCTCTCCGGGATCCGCAGGGAGGCCGCAGGCATGACTGTGCTGCTGGTGAGCCAGCGGATCTCCACGGTGATGAAGGCAGACCACATCCTCTGTATGGAGGACGGAAAGGTCTGCGGCTTCGGTTCCCATGAGGAGCTGATGGCCCACTGCGAGCCCTATAAGGCCATATACCGCTCCCAGATTGGAGAGGAAAAGCAGGCGGAAGCGGAAACCGGAAGAGGGGCTTTGGCAGGGGCAGGAAATGAGCCTGTGAACATGCCAGAGAAAATCGGGGAGGAGCAAGGAGAACCCCAGAAGAAACCAACGGAAGGAGGTGCCAACCATGGATAAGAAAATGCTGACACCGCCCCCGGGGCCGGGCCGCACAAGGGGCGTTCCCGCCGTGAAGCCCAAGGACATGAAGGGCACCCTGCTGCGGCTCTGGGAGCTGACGAGGGGCCATCGCAAGGGCCTGGGCTGGATATTGCTTCTGTCCGCCCTGGCATCCGGCTCCGCCGTCCTGTCCCCCTACCTGATCGGCAGGGCAGTCAATGGCATCGACAGCGGAAAGCCAGTCCTTATCCTATTGGCAGTCCTGGCGGCGATCTACCTGGGGGATTGGCTGATCCGCTTTCTCCAGCAGTTCCTCATGGCGGGCATCGGCCAGCGCGTGATCCTGCACATCCGCACCAGCCTCTTCGCCCATATGGAGAAGCTGCCACTGTCCTTCTTCGACACCAGGCAGCACGGCGAGCTCATGAGCCGGCTGACCAATGACGTGGACAATATCAGCGTCACCATATCGGATTCATTGACCCAGCTGATGATGTACGGTTTTACGATTATCGGTATCTTTTCCGCCATGATATACATGAGCCCGCTGCTGACGGGTATCGCATTGCTGTCCGTGCTCTTGATTTTCCTGCTCACCAGGGCCGTGACGAAGCGGACGAAGGTGCTGTTCCGGGAGCAGCAGGCCATCCTGGGAAAGCTCAACGGCCAGGTGGAGGAGAGCATCTCGGGCATCAGCATGGTGAAGGCCTTTGCCCAGGAGCAGGAGATGGTGGCCAGGTTCGTGGAGAACAATGATGCCTTCTGCCGGGTGGCCACCAGGGCCCAGATCGCGTCCGGCTACCTGATGCCCGTGACGAACGTGATCAACAACCTGATCTATGTGCTGATCGCCATCGTCAGCGGTATGATGGCCCTGAACGGTAAGCTCACTGTGGGCGATATCTCCAGCTTCCTGCTGTACTCCAGGCAGTTTGCCAGGCCCTTCGTGGACATCGCCAATATCTACAACAATTTCCAGACCGCTGTGGCCGGAGCCGAGCGCATCCTGGAGATCCTGGACCAGGAATGCGAGCCGGCGGATGTGCCCGCAGCCAGAAGCGCGGCGGGCGTCCGGGGCGCCGTCAGCTTTCGGAACGTGACCTTCGGCTATCGGCCTGACAAACCGGTGCTGCGCGGCATCGACCTGGAGATCCCCGCGGGGACCAGGGTGGCGGTGGTAGGGCCCACCGGTTCCGGAAAGACCACCCTGATCAATCTCCTCACCCGTTTCTACGATGTGCAGGGGGGTGCCATCCTCTTGGACGGCACGGATCTGCGGGAATACAGGCTGGAGGAGCTGCGCCGGGCCTTCGGCGTGGTGCTCCAGGACACGGCCCTGTTCGGCGTCTCTGTCCGGGACAACATCGGCTATGGCCATGGCGATGCGCCTCAGGAGAGGATCGAGGCGGCCGCCAGGGCCGCGGGCGCAGACGGTTTCATCCGCAGGCTGCCCCAGGGGTACGACACTGTGCTGTACCAGGGCGGCGCGGAATTGAGCCAGGGAGAGCGCCAGCTTCTGACCATCGCCAGAGCCGTGCTCCAGCAGGCACCCATCATGATACTGGACGAAGCCACCAGTTCCGTGGACACCGTGACGGAACAGCACATCCGCCAGGCCCTGTTCTCCATCACCCGGGGGAGGACTTCCTTCCTCATTGCCCACAGGCTCTCCACCATAAGGGACTCGGATCTGATACTCCTGATTCGGGACGGCCGCATAGCGGAGCAGGGCACCCATCAGCAGCTCATGGAGCTGGGAGGAGAGTACGCCCGGATGTACATGACCCAGATGGGGCAGATGTAAATAAAAGATTTTGGGCGAATTTATGTTTGAATAATGTTGACAGATATGCTATGATTTTAATAATCTGTGCCAGGGCTTCCGGCAGATTCAGGACAAGGCAGGAAATCCGCCGGATCCGGCCTGCAGGGGCTTTGGACTTTAGGAAAGGAAGGGTTATGGATATGGGAATGACAATGACGCAGAAAATCCTGGCTGCCGCTGCCGGGCTGGAGAAGGTGGAGGCCGGGCAGCTG
>CAOOJO010000430.1 GCA_948496895.1 uncultured Acetatifactor sp.
GAACGCCATAAAGCTCCTGTCCCTCCTCTATTCCCCGGAAGGCCAGGCCACCTTCATCGATGAGAGCACCCCCTGCGTCATGAGCGTGCTGAGCCACGCGGACATCCCCCAGGACTCCCTGATCTACGATGCCCAGCAGGCCCTGCGCCAGGGCAGGGCCTTCAAGATGACCTACGCCCACTGGGAGCATGTGCTGGCAGACATAGGCCAGGCCTACAAGGAATGGTTTCGGGGGGAGAACGGCATGGACGGCGCAAAAGCCATGGCCCGGATGGATGAGCTCCAAAGGAACTGGCTGGACAACTCCGGGCAGGCAAGCTTCTGCCTAAGCACCGCGGACTTCACCCTGGAGCAGACCGCCAGGCTGATAGGCAAGGCTCTGGGCAGCGCGGCGGGGACGGACGCGGTGATGGTGCCCATAGGCATGTTCCAGGAGGACGGCAGCGAACTGCTCGCCGGCATCACCGGCAAGCTCTACGCCGGGGAGATCGACACGGAGGTGGCCGCCACCATCTGCCCGGGGACAGACGGCACCTACTGCGTCATGTCCATGACCGGGGCCCAGGCCAAGGAGCTGGCCCGCGCAGGCTTCGATGCCACAGGCAGCGGGAA
This sequence comes from uncultured Acetatifactor sp., assembly GCA_948496895.1. GTDB lineage: Bacteria > Bacillota > Clostridia > Lachnospirales > Lachnospiraceae > Acetatifactor. The sequence continues at coordinate 613 of CAOOJO010000430.1, forward strand.
TCCTTTCCCCTATCTGCTGGTGACCAGAGGGGATGAGGAGCTGGAGGACGACGCCGCTTACCAGGTGGCCTTCCTGGCCCAGGGCTATACCCAGGAGACCGCGGAGGCTTACGGCGCGCAAGTCCGGGAAGCCTCCCTCAGGACCATCCTGCGGGAATGGCTGGCAAAGGAGAAAACCGTCTCCCCGGAGGGGAACCCCTGGGAGTAGCATAGTTCAGATTGGGATAAAAGGAGCTCTGGCGTATGAAATCAAGTAAGAAAAAAAGCGAGTATTTGTTTCCGGCGGCGCTGGCGGTCTGCCTGCTCCTGTTTTTGCTGTTCGGCGGCTTCTACTTTACAGGGTATCTGCGGCACCAGATCTTCGTGGAGCGCAGCACCCAGCTTGGTGAGATCACCGCCCAGGTGCGGGTGAATCTGGACAGCGCGCTGGACACCCACTGGAATTACCTCACCGCCGCGGTGAACGCTCTGGAAGGCCGGGAGTTCTCCGGGTCAGAAGATATATCCGTAGTCATCCAGGAACTGGAAGAGCTCATAGCCACCAGGCGCTACGACTCCAGTCTGATGCTGCTGGACAGCCATGGCAACAGCTACGACACCGCCGGGAAGCATGGTGTCTGGGCCGACATCAGCCTGATCTCCGACGGGAAGGAGCGGTATACCTTCATCTCCGACAGCATCGCGGCCCAGGGCAGCTACTGGGCCTTTGTGCAGAAGCTGAAGGAGCCCCTGCGAATCCAGGGCAGCGAAATCACCCACGCCATCCTCTTAAAGGACGTCCATTCCCTGTCCATGTATTACGACAGCGCCGCCTATGGCAGCCGGAACGAGACCTATATCCTGAAAAGCAACGGCACCAGGATGCATGACGACGCGGCCAGCGGGAACATCATCCAGGCCTACAATGTAATCAAGGTACTGGAGGAGATGGAGGGCCAGGAGTACCCGGACATCAGGGCCGCCCTTTCGAAAAGCGGCACCCTCAGCACCAACTTCCGCTACAACGGCAGCGAATACTACTACTGTCTCGCCTCCCTGGAGGAGTACGACACCCTGCTGCTCTTTCTCATTCCCGCACAGTTCGTGGCCTCCGGCACCGTGGACATGGTCAAGGCTGTCGTCCAGATGCTGCTGATCCTGGGGTTGATCCTGCTGGCCATGCTGGTGCTGGCCGTCTCCTCCCTGGGAAAGCAGCAAAGCAGCGCGAGACTGTTCCGCCAGGAGCAGGAGAACCTCCGCCGCCAGGAGAAGCTCAACGAGCAGCTGGAGGAGACCAATGCCATGCTGGCTCAATCCAAGGAGACCGCGGAGGAGGCCTTCCGCATCGCCGAGGAGGCCAACCGGGCAAAGAGCTCCTTCCTCTCCAACATGAGCCATGACATCCGCACCCCCATGAACGCCATCGTGGGCTTCGCCACCCTGCTGGCCAGGGACGTGAACAATCCGGAGCGGGTGATGGAGTACACCAAGAAAATCACCGCCTCCAGCCAGCATCTGCTGGGCCTGATAAACGATATCCTGGACATCAGCAAGATAGAGGCCGGCAAGACCACCCTGAACCTGTCCGACGAAAATATCGTGGATCTGATTGAAAACATCGATTCCATCATCCGGCCCCAGATGAAGGCCAAGGGCCACACCTTCGAGGTGTACAGCCGGGAGCTGAAGCATGAGCATGTGGTGATGGATAAGCTGCGCCTGAACCAGATTCTCCTGAACCTCCTGTCCAACGCGGTGAAGTATACCCCGGACGGCGGCAGGGTCACCCTGACGGTGCAGGAGCTCCCCCAGCTCACCAGGCAGCTTGTGCGCTTCCGCTTCATCGTGGCGGACAATGGCTACGGCATGAGCGAGGAATACCAGCAGAAGATCTTCCAGGCCTTCACCAGGGAGGAGGACAGCGTCACCAACAAAATCCAGGGCACCGGCTTAGGCATGGCCATCACAAAAAACCTCTTGGATCTCATGGGCGGCACCATCTCCTTAGAGAGCGAGAAAGGAAAGGGCTCCACCTTCACCGTGACCCTGGAGCTCCATGTCAGCGAACACGCCATCGACCACGATTTCTGGAAAAAGCATGGCATCACCAGGATTCTGGCGGTTGACGATGAAGATGTCGTCTGTCAGAACATCCAGCTCACCATGGAGGGCACCGGCGCGTCCGTGGACTACTGCCTGGAGGGCGGAAAGGCCCTGGAGCTGGTGCAGGACGCCATCGCCCGGGAGCACCCCTATCATATCGTGCTGTTGGATTGGAAGATGCCGGGGATGGACGGCGTGGAGACTGCAAGGCGCATCCGCGCTGAGGTTTCCAGGGACGTGCCCATCATCGTGCTGAGCAGCTATGACTGGCCGGAAATCGAGGAGGAGGCCCGGTCCGCCGGGGT
>CAOOJO010000431.1 GCA_948496895.1 uncultured Acetatifactor sp.
TTTCTTCTGATTTTCGTAAAACAAGATCCCGTCCCAGTTGCCAATTGAATAATAATTGTTCTGAGTTTACCTTCACAGCTGCTTTTATCTGCGCTCCCTTAAAGCGCTCCTTTATATCATGAATCCACTGTACATAATCAGAATCTAAATGCACATCATGAGAACTTACAATAATTGGGGAGTTACCTTTTTTATTCTGCATTAATCCCTCCTTCTTTTGATGTCTTTTTAACATACCCAAAATATTTCGCATTATTTAATAGTATAACGCAAAATGGAATTTAAATGAAAGCCTTCTTTTCTTTAAGAGGATAGCCTAAATTCCAGGCCGTCATTTCAGGAACATGCGAATCAGTCTGTCTTTTTTCCCGTTATAGGGCTGGTAGCGCAAAGGCATGTCGATCCAGCCGTATTTTTTCAGGACATTTTTCTCATGGGTAAAGGTCTCGAAGCTCTTTCGCCCATGATAGGAGCCCATTCCGCTGTTCCCCACGCCCCCGAAGCCCATCCGGGAAGTGGCCAGATGCATGATGGTGTCGTTCACGCAGCCGCCTCCAAAGGAAACCGTTTCCAGGAATCGTTTTTCCGTGCTTTTATTTCTTGTAAACAGATAGGCCGCCAGCGGCTTCTCCCGCCCCCGCACAAAGTCAAAGGCCTGTCCGATTTCATCAAAGGTGAGCACCGGCAGGATGGGCCCGAATATCTCCTCCTGCATCACGGCGTCCTCCCCGGTCACGTTGTCCATCACTGTAGGCGCGATCCGCAGTCTCTCCGGATCCGTCTCGCCTCCATATACTAGCTTTTCCGGATTCATCAGCCCCTGCAGCCTGTCGAAATGCTTCCAGTTGACGATTTTCCCATAATTCCCATTCTCCAGCGGCTTCTCCCCGTACATCCGCTTCACCGTCCGAATGAACTGCTCCAGGAATGCCTCTTTCACGCTGCCCTCAATCAACAGGTAATCCGGCGCCACGCAGGTCTGGCCGCAATTCAGGTATTTTCCGAAAGCGATTCTGGCTGCCGCCAGCTTCAAATCCGCCGTCCTGTCCACGATGCAGGGGCTCTTCCCGCCCAGCTCCAGCGTCACCGGCGTCAGGTGGGCAGCCGCCTTTTCCATCACCAGCTTCCCCACGGTCACGCCGCCGGTGAAGAAAATATAGTCGAAACGCTCCTCCAGCAGGGCGCTGTTCTCCGCCCTGCCCCCTTCCACTACGGCCACATAGTCCTCCGGAAAGACCTCCTGCACCAGCTCCCGGATAGCGGCGGAAGTGGCCGGAGAATAGGCGGAGGGCTTGAGCACACAGCAGTTTCCCGCCGCGATGGCTCCGATCATGGGCTCCACGCAGAGCAGGAAAGGATAATTCCAGGGAGACATCACCAATACGCAGCCGTAAGGCTCTCGCAGGGAAAAGCTCCTGCCGTGGAAATTGGTCAGGTCTGTGCCCCGGTGCTTGGGCCTGGCCCATCTCTTCAGATGCTTCATCTGATAGGAAAGCTCGCTTAAGGTAAGCCCCACCTCACACATGTAGGATTCGCTGGCGCTCTTCCCCAGATCCTGCTCCATGGCTCTGCTAAGACGCTCCTCATGGGCGCGGATTGCCTGTCCGAGACGCTTCAGCGCCGAAAGCCTCGCCTCCACATCCCTTGTGGCCCCTGTGTCGAAATATGCCCTCTGTCTTTTTACGATATCGCTGATTTCCATTTCCCCTGTTTCCTTTCCGCAGCTAACCCATTCGCCCTCCGGGAACACCCATCCCCCTGGGCCGCAATCTTCCGGTACATGGCGGCCAGCTCCTTAGCGTCCATCAGCCGCGGCACGGGATAGAGGGGATTGCTTTCCCTGTCCGCATGGGCCGCCATCTGGCGGATGTCTTCCTCCTGGATGCCCTCCAGCTTCTCCGGGATTTCCATGGAGCGGTTCATGTCCTTCACCCATTGGATGAACTGCGACGAAGCGGCATGGTCATCCGCTTCTCCGGGCGCGATCCCGCAGATCCTGGCCAGCTTTCCCAGGCGCTTCTCGCAGCTTTCGCCGTACTTCTCCAGAAAATAGGGCAGGATCACCGCATTTGCCAGCCCGTGGGGGATGCCGTAGCGCCCGCCCAGCGAATGGGCCACCCCATGGACATAGCCCACATAGGAGCGGGTGAAGGCAATCCCCGCGCAATAGGCGGCGCGCAGCATGCTCTCCCGCGCTTTTGCGTCGCTGCCGTCGTCGTAGGCCCTTTTCAAATCGGCATGGATCCGGCGCACCGCCTCTTCCGCCATCCTGCGGGTCAGCTTTGTGGTGCTGCCTCCGATGTAGGCCTCCACCGCATGGGTCAGCGCGTCCATCCCGGTGGTGGCCGTGATCTGCCTGGGCAGGCCGGTGGTCACATGGTAGTCCAGCACGGCATAGCGGGGAATCAGCGCGAAATCATTGATTGGATATTTGTGGTGGGTGTCGGAATCCGTAATCACAGCCGCCAGCGTGGTCTCGCTCCCCGTCCCGGCGGTAGTGGGAATCGCCACCAGCGTGGGCAGCTTTCTGTGTATCTTCAAAAGCCCCCGCATCTTCTGCACAGACTGCCTGGGCTTCACGACCCTCGCCCCTGCCGCCTTGGCGCAGTCTATGGAGGAACCGCCGCCGAAGGCGATGATGGCGTCGCAATGGTTGGCCAGGTAGGCTTCTTTTGCTTGTTCCACATTGTGGATCGTAGGGTTCTGTACGGTATCGTCGTAGATGGCATAGGACACACCCGCCTGCTCCAGGGCATCTGTCAGGGGCTTCAGCAGGCCCAGCCCGGAAATCCCTTTGTCCGTGACGATCAGGACGCTCTTTTTTCCCTTTTGGGCCAGGACGCGGCCCAGATCTTCCATGTCCTCCAGGATTTCCGGCTCCCTGTATGGCAGGACGGGAAGCGCCATCCGAAAGCAGAGCTGGAATGTCCTACAGTAAATTTTCCTGAAACTATTCATAATTGATGCATCTCCCAGTGATTTTAGTTTGAA
>CAOOJO010000432.1 GCA_948496895.1 uncultured Acetatifactor sp.
GGTCCCGGTCCGCCGATGGTGAGGCGCTTCTCCACGCAGGTCTTCAAGGAAATCGCATTGTAGATATCCTCCTCGAATTCCTCGCTGATGCCCTTCAGCTCCTCCAACGACAGCCTGTCGATGGAAGTATTTTTCTCCACACAGTACAGCACCAGTTTGCCGATGATGCCGTGGGCATCCCGGAAGGGTACGCCCTTCCCCACCAGATAGTCCGCGGCATCCGTGGCGTTGGTGAAGCCGTTCATGGCGCTCTGAGCCATGCGCTCTTTCCGGAATTTCATGGTGCGCAGCATGCCGGTGAACAAATCGATACAGCTTTCCACGGTATCTATGGCATCGAAGGTCAGCTCCTTGTCCTCCTGCATGTCCTTGTTGTAGGCCAGCGGGATGCCCTTCATGGTGGTCAGCAGGGACATCAGCGCCCCGTAGACCCGCCCCGTCTTGCCCCGCACCAGCTCCGCGATGTCCGGATTCTTCTTCTGGGGCATGATGCTGCTGCCGGTGGAATAGGCATCGTCTATCTCCACGAACTGGTATTCGTTGGAATTCCAGATAATGATTTCCTCGCTGAAACGGCTCAGGTGCATCATGACCGTGGACAGGGCCGCCAGGAATTCTATCAGGTAATCCCTGTCGGACACGGAGTCCATGCTGTTCAGGGTAGGCCCCGCGAATCCCAGCAGGGAAGCCGTATATTCCCTGTCCAGCGGATAGGTGGTGCCCGCCAGGGCCCCGGCTCCCAGGGGACAATAGTTCATCCGCTCATAGATGTCCGCCATGCGCTGCCTGTCCCGGCGGAACATTTCAAAATACGCGCCGTAGTGATGGGCCAGCGTGGTGGGCTGGGCCTTCTGGAGATGGGTGAAGCCGGGCATGTATGTCCCTACATTTTCCTCCATCACGTCCAGGATTACAGTAAGAAGCTCTTTCAGCAGCCCATCTACCTCCGCCACATGCTTCCTTGTGTAGAGCCGCATGTCCAGCGCCACCTGATCGTTGCGGCTCCGGCCGGTGTGCAGCTTCTTGCCCGTGTCGCCGATGCGGGCTATCAGCTCCGCCTCCACGAAGCTGTGGATGTCCTCGCAGCTTTCATCAATTTCAAGCGTCCCGGCGTCCACATCCTGTCGGATTCCCGTCAATCCCTCCAGAATGTCGGCTCCCTCCCGCTCCGTCAATATCCCCTGCTTCGCAAGCATCCTCACATGGGCCACGCTGCCCTCGATGTCCTCATGGAAAAGCCGTCTGTCAAAGCCTATGGACGCGTTGAAGTCGTAGACTTTCTTTTCCGTCTCCTTCGTGAAGCGCCCTCCCCATAATTGTGCCATAGCTTCCTCCCGTTCCGCGCGTCCTCCGGCGCCGCGCATACGCGCATTTCTTTCGATTCGAAAATATGTCTGTTCCATTCTATCACGCATACCTGATTATATCAAGTTGGCTTTTTACACAATTTCAGTCGCGGACTTCCCTCTAAGTGCAGATTTTTTCGTACAAATCCCCCGCTTCTCCCGGGCCTGTCAAGAATTTTGCCGCAGATTCTACAGAATCGGGAACCAGGAACCCCTGCCCCCCGCCCTTCATATGATATAAGAAAAAGGGAAAGTCCTTGAAAATATGGACTTAAGGAATGGCATCTATGGCAAACATCCTGGAATTGAAGAACATCGGCTATTCCTACCACAATCTGCACGGGGAGACAAAGGCCTTAAAGGATATCTCCTTCGGCGTCCGGGAGGGGGAGTTCATCGCCATCGTGGGGCCCAGCGGCTGCGGGAAATCCACGCTGCTGTCCATCATCGCCGGGCTTCTGTCCCCGGAGGAGGGGACAATCGTGGTGAACAATCCCGACGGCTCCCTGCACTATCCGAAGATAGGCTACATGCTTCAGCGCGACCATCTCTTCGAATGGCGCACCGTCTACCGGAACGTGACCTTAGGGCTGGAGCTGAACCATAAAATGACCCCTGAGCGCTTAGAGGCGGTCGACAGGCTCTTAAAGGACTACGGGCTGGACAGATTCAGGGATAAGCGCCCAGACGAGCTGTCGGGCGGCATGAAGCAGAGGGCCGCGCTGATCCGCACGCTGGCTTTGGAGCCGCAGCTGCTTCTGCTGGATGAGCCCTTCAGCGCCCTGGACTATCAGACCCGGCTCTTCGTGTCCGCGGATATCTGCCGCCTCATCCGCGCCGCCGGCAAGACCATGATCATCATCACCCACGACCTGGCCGAGGCCATCAGCCTGGCGGACCGCATCATTGTCCTGTCGGGCCGACCGGCTGTCGTCAAAAATGAACTGGAGGTCCATCTGACGCTGGCGGATGATTCCCCTCTGGCCGCCAGGAACGCTCCGGAATTCCAGCAGTATTTCAACATACTTTGGGAGGATCTGACGCATGAAGGCTGAACTGAGACCCGCTTTCAACAAAAGAACGAAAAAACGTACAGAATTGACGAAGCAGGAGGAATTCATCAGAAAGCACAGACAGCACCACCATGAAATCGCTTCCTGGCGGACGATTATCTTCGTCCTTTTTTTAGTCCTGTGGGAGGTCAGCGCCGACCGGAAGTGGATCGACAGCTTCTTCTTCTCCAGCCCCAGCAGGGTCGTCCGTTGCTTCGTGGAGCAGATTCGGGGGAATGCCATGCTGGCGCATATCGGCGTGACGCTGTTCGAGACGATATTCAGCTTCCTGCTGGTGATACTTTTGAGCCTCCTGGTGGCCACTCTGCTATGGCACTCTAAGAAGCTGTCGGAAATCCTGGAGCCTTATCTGGTGGTGCTCAACAGCCTGCCCAAGTCGGCCCTGGCGCCGCTGTTCATCGTATGGCTGGGCACCGGCACCCGAACCATCATCGTGGCCGGTATGTCCGTGGCCGTGTTCGGCTCCATCATCAGCTTCTACACAGGCTTCCAGCAGGTGGACAATGAGAAGATTACACTAATCTACACCCTGGGCGGCAACAGGCGGGATGCGTTCCTGAAG
>CAOOJO010000433.1 GCA_948496895.1 uncultured Acetatifactor sp.
TCTTTCCGATTTTCTCTCTATCCATAAAAGGGATTCCTTTCTGTGGCCTTGCCAGGTTTGAAGATCTTTAGAATAGCACAGGAGAGGCATTTTGTAAATCTGCCAAAGCGCCCGCGACAGCGGGATTGGATTTTGGCTTGTAATCGTCCTCGGAATCTAATATAATGTGAGAAGTGTGTAGAGAGGATTTCTGTTGTATATGCCGCTGAAGCGGCATGAGGGAAACGTGAAAGCGCAGAGGAAATAAGCATGGGAATCATTCAGACGAAGGATTTGGTATATGAATATGTCAGGCGGGATGAGGAGGGCAATGTGGAGGGTTTCACCACAGCTGTGGACAAGGTGAGCCTGGATGTCCAGCCCGGTGAGTTCATCGCCATCCTGGGCCATAACGGCTCCGGAAAGTCCACCCTGGCCAAGCATATCAATGCCATCTTAAACCCCACGGAGGGGACGGTCTGGGTGGACGGCATGGATACGTCGAAAGAGGAGCATATCTGGGACATCCGCCAGCGGGCGGGGATGGTGTTCCAGAACCCGGACAACCAGATCATCGGCCAGGTGGTGGAGGAGGACGTGGGCTTCGGGCCGGAGAACATGGGCGTCCCCACCAGGGAAATCTGGGAGCGGGTGGAGGAGAGCTTAAAGGCCGTGGGTATGTACGAGTACCGCAAGCATTCCCCCAACAAGCTTTCCGGCGGCCAGAAGCAGCGGGTCTCCATCGCCGGAGTACTGGCCATGCACCCCAAGTGCATCGTGCTGGACGAACCCACCGCCATGCTGGATCCAAAGGGACGCAGGGAGGTCATCCGCGCGGTGCGGGGGCTGAATGAGGTGGAGGGCATCACGGTGGTGCTGATCACCCATTATATGGAAGAGACCATCCACGCGGACAGGGTATTCGTCATGGACGGCGGGAAAATCGCCATGGAAGGCACGCCCCGGGAGATTTTCTCCCAGGTGGAGAGGCTGCAGGAGCTACGGCTGGACGTGCCCCAGGTGACGCTGCTGGCCCATGAGCTGAAAAAAAGGGGAGTCAGGCTGCCGGACGGCATCCTGACCGCGGAGGAGCTGGCGGAGGCCCTGGCAAAGGGCAGATGACTGGAGGATTCCTGATCGTGAAAGCCTGCAACGGAATCAGGCAGGAATGAACTCCGACAGACCGGATGAGAGGTATCGATATGTCGATTATTCTGGACCATATAAGTTATCTATACGGGGAGGACGGCCCCCTGGCGGTGAAGGCCCTGGACGATGTCTGCCTCCAGATACCTGATGGGCAGTTCATAGGTATCATCGGGCATACGGGATCGGGGAAGTCCACTCTGGTGCAGCATATGAACGGCCTGCTGAAGGCCACCTCGGGCCATATTTATTTTAACGGTGAGGACATCTACGACAGGGACTTCGACATGCGGAGGCTGCGCAGCAAGGTGGGGCTGGTCTTTCAGTATCCGGAGCATCAGCTTTTCGAGATTGATGTGCTCAGCGATGTGTGCTTCGGCCCGAAGAACTTGGGGATGAGCCGGAAGGAGGCGGAGCTTCGCGCCTTCGACGCGCTGCGCAAGGTTGGGCTGCCCATGGAGCTGTACTACCAGTCGCCCTTTGAGCTTTCCGGCGGCCAGAAGCGCCGGGCGGCCATCGCGGGGGTGCTGGCCATGGCGCCGGAGGTCTTGATTCTGGACGAGCCCACCGCGGGCTTAGATCCCAGGGGCAGGGACGAGATACTGCAGCAGATCAAGGAGCTGCAGGCCCAGACCGGCATGACCATCCTGTTGGTGAGCCACAGCATGGAGGACGTGGCAGAATATGTAGACAGAATTGTAGTCATGAATAAGGGGAAGGTCATGTACGATGACGTGCCCAAGGAGGTATTCGCCCATTATAAGGAGCTGGAGGAGGTGGGACTGGCAGCCCCCCAGGTCACCTATATCCTCAATGCGCTGAAGGACAGGGGATTTAGGGTGGACGTGAACGCCACCACCATCGGCGAGGCGGTGGACACCGTGCTGCAGGCCCTGGGCCAGGCATATACTCATGAGCGATAAATCTGCCGCAGTGTCCCGGAAGCCTTGCGTTCGTGAGTCGGGTCACAATGAAGGAGGGCATTCATATGAAGGAGAGCATTCATATGGAATGTATTAACGATTGTCAGTATAAATTTGGATACAGGCGAGGAGAGATATGCTGAGGGATATTACATTAGGACAATATTACCAGACGGAATCCGTGATTCACAGGCTGGATCCCCGGGTGAAGCTGGGGGGGACGCTTTGCTACATCATTTCCCTGTTTTTCTTCCGCAATTTCCTGGGCTATGGAGTGGCGGCGGTGTTCCTGGCGACGGCCATAGGCCTTTCCCATGTGCCGTTTCGATTCATCGTAAAGGGGATGAGGGCAATAGTATTCCTCCTGCTGATCACGGTGACCTTCAACCTGTTCCTGACGCCGGGCGAAGAGCTGGTCAGCGTCTGGAAGCTGACGATTACGGTGGAGGGCCTGCGGACAGCCGTCACCATGGCAATCCGGCTGACCCTGCTGATCATCGGCTCTTCCCTGATGACCCTGACCACCACGCCCAACAACCTGACGGACGGCATGGAGCGCATGATGAAGCCCCTGAAGGTATTCCGGGTGCCCGTGCATGAGGTGGCCATGATCATGTCCATCGCCCTGCGCTTCATCCCCATCCTGCTGGAGGAGACAGACAAGATCATGAAGGCCCAGATTGCCAGGGGAGCGGATTTCGAGACCGGGAACATCGTAAAGAGAGCCAGGGCGCTGGTACCTTTGCTGGTGCCCCTCTTCATCTCCGCCTTCCGCAGGGCAGGCGACCTGGCCATGGCCATGGAGGCCAGGTGCTACCGGGGCGGGTAGGGCAGGACGAAGATGAAGCCTCTGATTTACCAGAGGCGGGACAGGCTGGGGTATCTGTGCGTCCTTGCCTATCTGATAATTGGCATA
>CAOOJO010000434.1 GCA_948496895.1 uncultured Acetatifactor sp.
CATGGAGAACTCGATCCGGCTGATATAGCTCTCCCGGCCCAGGTCTATGGTCAGCGAAACCGGCCACTGCGCCTTTGCCGCTTTCCATACCGTATCCAGCCTGCCGTCCGTCAGGTTGGCGTAAGGGCAGGCCGGGTCTGCCTCCACGCTGCCGGTGACCTGCAGCCCCAACGCCAGGTTCACGGGCTCAGAAACCGCCTGATAGGCCTCGTCCCTCTCCATTGCCGTCTGGGAATATTCCCGGAAGACCTTTTCCGCCAGCACCTTTAGGCTCTCTTCGCAAGGTTTGGAGGTTTTCTGCGCATCCTCCCTCGTCTTCCGGTTGGCCCAGGCCCATTCCATAGGGAAATACACAAACGGCTCCGGTTCCTGCCCGGTTTTCAGGCTGTCCCTATACCGTCGGACGAAGTTTTCCCACCGCTTTAAGCAATAGCTCTCCGTGAGCCCGGCCCATTGGCGGTTGGAATAATCCAGCAGGCAGTCCTCGCTGTTCTGATAATCCCCCCATGTGGTAATCAGTGCCCTGGCGTTGAATTCAAACAGATCCTTTTCCTGTTCGTCCGCGCCTGCCAGCACGCTCCTGGAAGCCTGAATCCAGTTCTCCAGGGTAAAATCGGGACAGAAGCGCAATATCCTGTCCTCCAGCCGGATTAGATCCAGGAACTTTCTGGAAAGCTTTTCAAACAAATCCAGATTCCTGCCAAAATATGCCGCCATCATCTGCCCATGGAGGCTGTTGGCCGCGTTGGAGAGGATCTGCTTCGCCACGTCCACCAGGTCGTACCGGAATGCTTCCGAATCCTGATGATCGTCATAAGCCGCAATCAATTCCGGCAGGGCCTGTTCCAGGGCCTTCTGGTCATATTCAAAGGAGCTGTGCCCCCAGGTAGAGGCGGCGCGGAAGGTTTCGGAGGGCCTGGCGTTTATGACGGATTCCCCTGCCCCCTGGGCGTATTTCTCCTTTTTCCAGTATGCCGTGTGCAGCAGGATGTCCCAGGCCCGCTCCAGATGGCTGTCGCTCCCGCCGTACCGGGACTTCGCATACTCCCGCACATACTGTCCGCAGTCAACAGGCCCCTCCTCCCAGGCCATGTCGAAGAGCAGGTCGTACATGATGGGGCCGCTGTCGAAGGCCTCCGGCGCGGCGCCGATCCCCTTCATGTAGCAGCTTCCCTGCCAGGCGGCGGGGATGTCCCTGGCCAAAACGACTACATCGCCGTCTACGCCCATGCGGCCGCCGAAATTGTGCACCATGCTCCAGATCCAGGGGACTTTGTGGCGCTCCATCATTGCATGATAGGGCCTGCGGTCCGCCTGGAGATCCAATACCAGGGCCTGCTCCGGCTTGCAGAGGCCGTCAAGCTTTGCATCCGTGATCTGCCCCTGCCACTGCATCAGGAGCCAGACAGCCTGAGGGTCATGCTCCAGCATCTTGCCCTGGACCCGGTCATAGACGGCGGCAGGATCCATATCCCCCATCCTCCCGCCCTCGTGGAAAGGATCCACGGCGTAATAATGGGTGATGGGGCCGAATACCTCCTCCTGCTTGGCATAAAAGGCGTCCGCGGCCGGGCCGAAGAAGTCCTTTCCCTCCGAGCCGCATACCCGCAGCATGGCAGGACGGGAGAATCCGCACCAGAGCCCCTGCTCGATCACGGAGGCCTCCGGATGCTTTGCCCCGAAATCCCCGGGCACCATCCCGGCGAAGCCCATCAGCACGGGCCGGATTCCGAAAGCCTGCATCCGGTCGTGCATCCTTCTGGCCAGCTCCACCCGCTGTTCGAACCATTTCTCCGGCAGCGGGCCGCCGAATCCGGACATATTCTGCATGAAGAACCAGGGCAGATACGCCGGCCCCGGAATGTATGCCCCTATCTCCTCCTCCGAATAGCCGTACTCCCGCAGGAACCTTCTCTGCACCTCCTCCTGGCCCAAGATATCCAGCATCAGGTTCACCCCGTTCAGGGCGAACCAGTCCAAAAGCGCCTCGTATTCCTTCCAGCCCCAGAATGCCATGGTATAGCTGTAGGTGCAGAAGTTCAGCGCGTAGCGGACGTCATAGCTGGTGCTCCGTCGTATCCTGCCTGTCAGGGCAGGCAGCCGCTCCGGCATCTTTACATTGCTGGCAAACAACGGGTTGAAATTCACCAGCGCGTATTTTTTCAGATAATGGTTCAGGCCGGAGGCCATGGCGACGCCATTCGGCCCACAGATGACTATCCTTCTGTCTTCTTGCCGAAGTTCAAAAGCGTCATTGCCGTTCGCGCTGTGGATGTCCTCCTGCCGAAAGATGAAAGAGTCCCGCCACCGCTCCCCTATCACCCGACCCACTAAATCCGAAAGCGCCCGCAGCGTCTTCTCCTGTCCATAGGCCGGATCGTCCTGAACCCTCCGGTATTCCTCATACCATGGCGTCTCCCGAAACGCTTTTATCATACCGCTCTTACCTGCCTTTCCCGCCTGCTTCTCTCCGTGGCCGATTCCCGGCCCAGAGGCATCGCATCTCCTCAGTCCACAGTCCCCATGGACGCCAGGATGCCCTCCAGCCATTCCCTGTACCGCTCCCTGACGATGTCCGGGCTCACTATCTCTACATCCCGCCCGATTCCCGCAAGCCACCCGAAGAACTGGCCGCTGACCATCACCTTAGCCCTGACCCGGAACCGTTCATCCGGCATCTGCCGGATATCCGCCTCCCTGCCGAAGCGGTCCAGCACCACGCCCACCAGCCGGTTGGGCAGCTGCAATGTCACCACGGCCGCCTCCCCGCCGTACATGCCGAATATCTGATTGGTGTACAGGGCCAGGTCCACCTTCTCGAACTGCTCCAGCCCTTCCCTGGCCTCTTTGCGCACCTCCACCCTGCCCATCTTGTCCACCCGGAAGTGCTTCATGCAGGCGTCTCTGCCGTCATAGGCCGCCAGGTAATAGTTCTCGTCCTGCCAGATCAGCGCCCAG
>CAOOJO010000435.1 GCA_948496895.1 uncultured Acetatifactor sp.
GCCTTGAACTCCACCATGATGTTATTGTTGTTGGTGCTGATCAGGCCGTTGCCCCGTTCAAAGTGGGTGACCTCCATGATCTCCGCATCGGAAAGGTGGAGGGCGCTCTGCACGCGCATGGCCTCGTCATCCTCCAGGTTCAGGATGATCTTGGTCTTGGAGTTGTTGATGATGCCTTTCCCAAACCGTCCTTCATCCAGGTTAAAGAAGTCATTCAGGTCCTGGCTGGCACAGACGGCGGAACCTCCGTACCCTCGGATGGTCTTGAAGATCTCCAGTACAAAGTCGCCGGCAAGGCGTGTGCCCGTGGCGCCGGCTCCGGATAAGAGCTGCCAGCATTCGTCAATGAAGATGGTCTTTTCCTCGGTACGGTCTTCCTTTGCCCGGTCCCAGACAAAATCCAGCGCCACGAACATCCCGACAGTCAGCAGGTCGCCGGTTAGGGAGGAAATGTCCAGTACGGTATATTTATTGTCCAGGGACACGTTGGTCTGCTGGTTGAAGGTGCTGGCGGAGCCGTTCACCAGGCGGTTCAGGATATTTGCCAGCCGTTTTGTAGCAGCCGATTTCTTCAGTATTCCATAAAGGTCGCCCAGTACCGGCATCTCCCGGTATCGTGCCGGGTCTTTGGGGTCTGCCAGGGATGCGTTGTCATGGGTGATGCCTTTCTTGTTGTAGGTGTGGATCAGGGCCTCGTCCAGAAGCTGGCGCTCTTCATGGTTCATGTCCGGGATCAGCAGGCTGAAAAAGATATGGAGCCGCTGGATCTTCTCCGCCAGTTCCGATAACTGGATGCCGGGGCCGTCCAGCAGTTCGTTCACCGTGCGGTCCACCTGCCGGATCTCCATCACATTGATACAGTGGGGGCTTGCCGGGGAGACCTGGATGAACTCGCCGCCCACATTGGCACAGGCCCGGTGGAACTCATGCCCCTTTAACGGGGCAATGATGAAAATGGGGATTCCCTTGCGCCGCATCCGCAGGGCCATGAGCTGCATGGTGAAGGTCTTGCCCGCGCCGGAAGTGCCCAGGATCGCCATGTTTGCGTTTTTATAGACGGCGGAATTAAAGATATCCACAATGATCAGGGAGCTGTTGTACTTATTTACACCTAAAAGGATGCCGTTGTCATCGCACATCTCATAGCTGGTAAAGGGGTAGCAGCTTGCGGCGCCCCCGGTCAGGAGGTTGCGCCTGCTGCGCTCATACAGCCCTTTTTCCACGGATACCAGGGGCAGGGCGGTCAGGAATGCCTGTTCTTCCCGGAAGTGGCAGGTGGATACCCGCATGTCCTGGGAGAGCAGGAGCTTTTTCATCTCGCTGACCTTCCATTCCAGGTCTTCCTCATTGGGGGCTGTAACCGTGACCAGCAGGTTCATAAAGTAAAAATCTTCATTGTTGGCAAGCCCTTCCTTCAGGAAATAGCCGCTGCGGATGGCGCTGTCGATATCGTCAAAATCCGTGTTGGTATCGCTGGCGTCCTTGATCCGGGAGCGGTTGATGCGCAGCTGCTGGCCCACCTTCTGGATGATGCGCTCCTTGGGCTGTCGGGAGAGGAACATGTCCAGGTCGATCCCGTCACCGGCATTGACCATCAGGCTGAGCCAGCCGGCCGGCACATGGGTCTTATAGCCGTCCGAGGGGATCAGCAGGTAGGCGTAATAAAGCCCGTCAATGCAGATGTACCGCCCGTGGGTAAAGTCAATGCTTCTGGGCGCAATAAATTCCCCGGCAGGGATATGGTCAATGTCAGATTCCCTTCCGTCCGCCAGGTATTGCGCCACCACCTCTTTCGCCCGGACAGGGAGGGGCTTTGCGGCGCTCTCGTTCCGGCACAGGAGGTTGTAAAGCACATCTATGGTGAATTCGTCCTCGTTATCCGGCAGCACCACTTCATTCCCGCACTGGCGCAGGTAGTTGGAGGCCGTATGGACAGCGGACTGCAGGGAGCCGATGGCTTCCCCTTCCTCGTCCGTGCGCCTTGTGCTGCTCCAGGGCTCGTATTCAAAGACCAGGAAGAACCGGCGTGTGACTGCCTCGCGGGAACAGATCTGCTGGATGAACTGCAGATAGTCCTCCTGCATGAGCCGGCACTGTTCGTTGGTCTCCTGGGCCATCTCCCGGCGCACCGTGTCCATGTGGCGCCCGATATCCGCACGGCGGGTCAGCACCTTGAACTGGAGCTTTACGGGGCTTATCTTTAGATAGGAAACAAAGGAATAGATGATGCCCCTCTGTTTCCTGGCGCTGCGGAGCAGGAAATTGATGGGGATCACCTCCACCACCTTCACATACCGGTGGTCCTTCGTGTAGATAATGCCGTTTTCTATCTTATGGATGGGCAGGTAGTCCGCCACCGGGTTCAAATGGGTAAACTGCGGTTCCGGTGTACGGAGCGGCTTTCTGGGGGAGCGGCCCTTTTTCTGCCGGTTGTTTCTGTGGTCCGGTCCTGCTGATCTTCCAGCGGCCTTTTTTCTGGAATCCTGCTGTGGACCCCGTTTCCTTCCACCTGCAGATTTCTTTCGCTGCGTTCCGTCCTGCTGTTTTTTCTGTGTCTGGCTGGGGCGGAGCTTCTGGCGGATCTCATAGCCTTTTATCTGGTCGAACTCTGCGGGGAAATCCTCCTCCCCTCTGCGCCGCCAGCCGGATATGCCGCCGATTTTTTCATTTTTGACAAATTTATGGTTACTTCTGTCAGTTTTCATCTCCTGTCTGGTGCCAGCAGAGGCTGTGTTTTCGCTGCAAACAGGATTTTTCTTTTTGCCGCTTTTCCTGACCTTTTTCGCAGATGCGGCCGTCCGCACTGTTTCCTGGCTTTCACCGCCGCCCACGATACGGCGGTTCTTCATGTATTTTAAGAAGATGACCAGGAAGGACGACAGGCTTTCCCCCGATATGCCGATCAGGGCAAACAGGACAAGGGGCAGGGTAGTCAGGCACAGCACGATGATCCG